>NZ_JBYMAP010000242.1:0-5932 GCF_057766305.1 Methylomonas sp. BG-2
TTTGAGATTCTACAACCGGTGGGATTTGGCGTTTTTTACTTCCATAAAGCCAGGTACAAAACTCTTCTAGTTCATTCAATTTATCCTGAGGGACAGGAGCACTTGTTTCGCTCTCTTTGGAGGCAATATTTAAAAATGCACCAATACCCTCATAATCGAGTCCGGTATAAAGATGAGAGAAAGCCAATCGTTGTCTGAAGCGATCATCGCGATGATAAACCTTGGCCTGCTCGGCTTGCTCCAATACCATCAAGCCTCGAAATAACCGTTGAACCGTATTGTGTCTATCGCCTATTTGATTGGCGATGTCGGCCAATGGTATTTGATATTCACGGTGTACTTCGGCGATATAAGCGGCCTTGGCATAACTGCTCCATTTCGCCGGTCCATTTACGTGCTTAAACCCTAAAAAGCGCCATGAATCTTTCCGGTCCGACTTGATGGCCGGCAGGGAAGCTAGGGATTTTCGTGCTTCGCTAGAAAGTTTTGGAATATCCCAACCGTTATCGGTTGCAAGCTCAGGATTCAATAAAACCTTTACCGCTGCCAAGCGGCGATTTCCTTCAATGACAATATTTTTATCCTGCTCAAACGCGACAATCAAGGCCTCATGAGGGAAAAAACCACTAGCGGCAATTGATTGCACCAGTTCACGAACATCCATCGCATCCCAAAGAATTTTTAGAATATCGGCCTCTAATGTATTAGTATCTATTCCATATTCAGATAATCTTGGATTACGATGATCGAAATGCAAATCTTCGACAGGTATTAAAGTGATACGGGTATCTGAATTCATGAGATCAACCTTGTATGCAATTCGAAATTAAAGATTCTTGACCACTGATTCTACAAGACTTGGGTAACGAGATATGATGCGGAGCTATAATCAATTCTCTAGCCGTCCTTTTCTTTTGAAGCGAATAACGGATAGGCAACATAAAAATTTGCTGTTTTGCATATAGATTTCGAACTAAGTCGGTGTCGTCGTAAGACATGATCCAAGGTAATTCCCGCTGATATTGCAGATGGCTTGCAATTTGAGCATGATCTTTGGGTTCATAAGCATTAAGGTAAAGTCTCTGCCCTTTGTTTACATAGGGTGGATCAAGATAAACAAAACTAGGATTTTTGTTAATGTTTTTAGGTAAACTCCTATTCAAAAAATCAACGGCATCCATATTTGTAACTAATACCCGTTCCTTCAATCTGGCTAGAATCAAAAATCGTTCGGCCAGAGCCTCTCGATTAAATCTTACACTTAATCGCCATTTTCCATTTTGCTGATATCCACCAATAGGGCCGGCACCAGTTAACACCCCAGATCGATTACAACGATTCATATAAAACGCGGAAAATCCGACATCAAATTGAGCATAATTATATGGGTTTGTACATATATATTTTTGTTTGTGCCATTCTTCAATAGTCAACGGTATTGATAGTATTTTTTCGACGAAACGTTCGGTTTCGCTTAAGGCATATTTCCAAAAATAATAAATTCGATTGTCAGCGTCATTAATTGATATTTTTGAAACAACATCGCTTCGTAACAAGTTTATTGCAGCACCAGCCCCCCCAGCATAAGGTTCGAAATAATCGCAACCCCTCAAATCATTTAAGTCAATAACATTCGCTAAAAAACCTGAAAGACTGCCCTTACCTCCTGGATAGCGTAACGGGCTAGTAAATTTCATAAAAACTCGCAATCAAAAATAGGTAATAGAAACTGATTTTACTTTTAAGTCGCATAGAATATTGTTGGAATCTTACCAACTCACCAAATCCGCCTAACCCCAAAACTATCGAACAACGCTTCATTGCTGATCAAGGCAATATTCTCGGCCTGAGCTTGAGCGATCAACATGCGGTCGAAAGGGTCACGGTGCGGACCAGGCAGGCATCCGGCTCGCAATGCGTGGTCGGTTGTGATCGCCAGCGGAGTGAAACCTTGTTCCTTCAGGCAATCCTGGAAGCTATCGACCACGGCTTCGGCTCCCGGCAATTTGCCGATACGCACTTTGGTGGCTATTTCCCAGGCCGAAGCGGCACTGACCAGAATGACGTGACTGGGCTCGGCAATCCACTCTTTCGCAATTCGAGATAGCTTCTCGTCACCGTCCAGCCACCATAACAAAGCATGAGTGTCCAACAACGCTTTCATCTACTGCGCCCAGGCATCCAATTCTTCGTCCGGTAATGCCTCGAAGAAGGCTTCGGTAACCGGGGCTTGACCTTTCATTGCGCCGAATCGCCGTTGCGGACGGCTTTCAGTTATCGGCACCAGCTTAACCAGCGGTAATTTGCCTTTGGCAATGATAACTTCCTCGCCGGCAAATGCTTGTTCGACCAAGCTGGATAAATGGGTTTTGGCGTTATAAAGTGTATAAGTGCTCACAATCACTCCTCTTGACCAAGTAATTAGACCAAGTCAGTATAGCAAATCTCAGCGAGTAGTCAGTCCGGTGGGCACGGATTTGTGCCCACGCGGATTGAAACGGTGGGCAAATTTGCCCACCCTACGGCTGCAATTGAAGACTGACAGCCCCAAATCTCACACCGATTTGACCGCCCGGTGAGGATTTCGTGATGTTTCCGTTTGCACAATGGCCGCGCCATTTGGCATTCATATTAAGGAGAATCACGATGCAAAAAAACCATGCTTTCGCGCTGTCGGCGCTGTTGTTGGCGGCCGGCGCGGCGCCGTTGAGTTCGGCCGAGGCGGCGCAAGTTACCTTGAGTTTCAGCAATTTGTCCGCCGCCAACGGACCGGCCTTGAGTCCGTTCTTTATTGCGTTGCACGACGGTTCTTTCGACGCCTTCGACGTCGGCACCACCGCTTCTGCGGCCATCGAAGCGATCGCCGAATTGGGCAACGGCGGCGGTTTGTCGTCGGCGTTCGCGGCCAGCGGTGCGGCGGCGGCCGGCGGCACCAGCGCGACGGTGACCGCGTCGGTTAACGCATTCGGCCCCGGCATATTCCTGCCCGGCGGTAGCGGCAGCGTTACTTTGAATCTGGACCCGGTAAAAAACCGTTATCTGAGCTACTTCGCGATGGTAGTACCGTCCAACGACCGTTTCGTCGGTAACGATTCGCCAACCGAAATCGAATTGTTCGACGCCCAAGGTCATTTCACCGGCGGCACCTTCATCGAGAACGGCAGCAGCATTTGGGATGCCGGCACCGAACTGGATGGCACCACCGGCGCGGCGTTCCTGGTCGGTTCCAATGCCTTGGACAGCCCGGCGCAAAACGGCACGATTCAAGCCAACCACGACTTTGCAGTCTACGCCGGCTTGGCAACCCCGGCCGGTTACAACTTTACCGACCTGCCCGGCGCCAACACGCCGCTGTTGCAAATCAGCGCGGTGTCGCAAGTACCGGTACCGGCGGCGGCGTGGTTGTTCGGCAGCGTGTTGCCGTTGTTCGGTTGGTTGCGGAGGCGGGCGCCGGTTTCGGGCTTGTCGGCGTAAGGAGCTCGGTTCGTTCGTTAGTTGCGATAGCGGACTAAGGTTGGCGCTAGCGTAGTTGGTGACGGGCTTAACTTAACGGCTTTCTGCGGTCTGTTGGCTCTGGCTGGGAGTACAAATCTAGATTTGTACTCCGGCTTAAAGCTCAAATACGCTCGAACGGACACGGTTTGTTGTTCGGCAACGGGCGGTGGCTGCAATTCGAATAGTCGGGCCGGCGGTGGCACGAGCTTTCTCCTGCGATTTTTCGCTGTCACCCTGTTCCGGCCCGGAGTACAAATCTAGATTTATACTCCGACTTAAAGCTCAAATACGCTCGAACGGACGCGAGTTGTTGTTCGGCAACGGGCGGTGGCTTTAATTCGAATAGTCGGGCCGGCGGTGGCACGAGCTTTCTCCTGCGATTTTTCGCTGTCACCCAGTTCCGGCCAGAAGTACAAATCTGGATTTGTACTCAGGCTTGGCGATACGTCGCGTCAAAACCCGTCGCCGTAACCTTGGTTTTGCAGGCTGGCCGGCGGTTTGCCTGTCTGAAAACGCGTTTTCAAGTCTATGGATACACGCAACTCTTCGGCCGGCACGCTCACGACCTGATCGGTCGGCTGTTCGGCGGCATCCGGGTGCCAGAAAGTCAGGCGGTAGCGGCCGTTCGGCAAGTCCAGGCTCCAACGGCCCTCCGGATCGGAAACCGCCAAATAATCCGCGTCGCTGACGTAAACATAACCCAGCATCCAATCGTGAATATTGCAGCCCAACGCGACGATGCCGGGTTGACCGAATATCACCGGCTCGGGCGGCACGCCGCTGTAAAGTTTGATCTCGAAGCGCTTGGCCGGCGAAAACGAATAGACGTGGTGCTTGATGGCATCGCTGTTCGGAAAATACACTGGGGTGCCGGCGCGCACCGCCAACACGTGAGGGATGAATTCGCGGCTTTTCTGGTCCAGCGCCATTGCGGCCGGCGGTGGCGCGGCTTTGACCCGGCCGGCTTCGTCCAGCGCCCGCGCGGCCACCACCAGATTGGCCAACGGTCGGCCTCCGGCTTCGGCCTTGCCAAGCAATTCCGCGGCCGGCGCCACCGCAGCCCACGCCGTTAAAAAAACAGCCTGTAGCCGACTTGCCACAGCGTCTCCTCCTGATATGCCGCTTCGCCGCGTTCCAGCCGGGCCGGCCGGGCGCTGAAAATGCGGCTGAATTCGACGTTGAATTGATGGCGCTGAGCGAAAGTCAGGTTGTAATTGACGGTCCAGGCCTGGCCGTGTTCGCTGTTGCGGTCTTGCGGCAAATAGTCGTTTTCGTCGCTGCCGAAACGTTCGTAACGCACGCTAAAACGGCCGTCGCCCAACGGCCGGCTCAGCAGCCAGGACGCCGACCAAAAGCCGACATCGACCGCGCGCAAATCGCCGCTCAGCGCGCCCATGCTGGTGCGGCCGGTCATCGCTTGCGAAATCAAGGTGGCGTCCCAGGGCAATTCGGCCTTGGCGCCGAGGCTCCAGAAACGGGCGTGCCAGCCGTATTGGCCGGCGGACAGCGCGGCCGGGTCGGCGTTGTTGTCGTAATACAAAGCCCGTAGCGTGTAACGTTGCGGCCGTTCGGCGGATATGCCGGCGTAAAATCCGGGCCGGCCGTCCACTTCGACGAAGGTTTGGCTGGCGTTCGCCTGCTTGGGAAACAAGGCCGTTACGCCGATGCCGTCCGGCAGGCGCAGCCGGCTGGTCAAGGTCGATTCGAAGTCGTGCAAGCTCCAGCCGCGCCAGGCCAGCATCAGGCCGGCCGTGTCGTTGGCGGCCAGACCGGCGCCGAACACGCCCAGTTTGTCGCCGGCTTCGGTTTGGTAATCCAGACGCAATTCGCCGCCGAAGGCGCGCAATTCCTCGCCGACCCAGGCATTGATGGTCGACGAGCTCAAGGTGTAAGGGCTGGTCCAGACGGTGCCGGTGTTCTCCAGCGAAATCGGCGGAAAGAACATACCCAGCCGGCCGGCCAAACGCCAACCGGTGTCGCCGACCGGCCGGTAGGCCAGATAGGCTTCGGTCAAGTCCAGCGGTGCCGATTGGCGGTCGGCGTATTTGACGGTAGCGTTGACCATCCAGTCCCAATCCAGCCGAACCTGCAACGTGGCGGCGGCTTCGTTGACCCGCCAACGGTCGCGCTCGCCGCCGGCGCGTAATTTGCCCAGGCCGTGTTCCAGCTCGCCAGGCGCGGCATCGCTGTGTTGGTAACGCAAGTCCAGCAAACCGTGCACGGTCAGTTCCGGAAATTCCGAATCGGCCGCCGCCGCTTGCGCCAACACTATCGTCAACAAGCCAACCGGTCCGATTAATTCGAACCGACCGCCCAATGGCCTCGCCATGCGCTTCGTCATCGACCCTGCCCCGCCGACCGGTTGCCGACGGGAGCGGCCGCCGCCAAATCGAAGCGGAACTCGCTGCCGACGCCTAGCGCGCTATCGACTTGCAAG
>NZ_JBYMAP010000243.1:0-5889 GCF_057766305.1 Methylomonas sp. BG-2
GGGCGAGTTAAGCCCAAATTTCGGCAACGCCGGCGTACTGGTCGGCTACGATGACGGCTCCGGCGGTTTGCGCAACAAGGGCTTTGCCGAGCTGATCGTACCGGGCGATCTGTATAAAGGCGGTCGCTACGTTTCGAATCTGGTCAGCCTGACCGTGGTATCGGCGGTACCGCTGCCCGGCGCGGCATGGTTGTTCGGTAGCGCCCTCTTGCTGGGCGGATCGCGACGCTCGCGCCAATCCGGCACGGTGGCCTGATGGCGAGCGGCGGACAATCAAGGAGACTGGCCGGTTTCGCGGCACTACTGCTGCCGCTGGCGGCCCACGCTTGGTGGAACGACGATTGGAGTTCGCGCCGACAAGTGGCGGTAGACGCTTCGGCGACGGGCGCCGACATCCAGCAAAGCTTGTCGGAGGTGCCGGTGTTGGTACGGCTGCATGCCGGCAACTTCGGCTACTTTGCCGAACTGGCCGAGAATGGCCGGGATATTCGGGCCTTGAAGGACGACAAAACCCCGCTGGCTTATCAGGTGGAGCAGCTCGACGCATTGAGCGAGATCGGTCTGGTTTGGGTCAAGCTTCCACAAGTGCGCGGCGGCGTCTCGACCGACGACTTCTGGCTGTATTACGGCAACGCGAGTGCGCCGGACGGCTCGGACGGCAAAAGTCTTTACGACGCGACCCAAGGCCTGGTCTACCATTTCAGCGCCGGCGAGACTCTGCCGCTGGATGCCACCGCCTACGGCTCGCACGCCGGCGATTCCAAGGCCACGATTCAATCGGCCGGCTGGATAGGCGCCGCCGCGCAATTTACCGGCGCCGGCCCGATCAGCGTCCCCCCCGCGCCGCAGTTGGCCGTCGATCCGAGCAAGGGCTGGACCTTCTCCACCTGGCTGAAGGTCGACCAGGCCAACCCGGCCGCGACGGTACTTAGCGCCCAGGCCGCCGGCCTGGATCTGCGGGTGAACCTGCAAGGCAACGCCCTGAGTGCGGTCGCCGGCAACGCCAGCACTCCCGCGGCCGCTCTAACCCTGGGCAAATGGCAGCATATCGCGCTGGTGCTGCGTCCGGAGACGCTGGCCGCCTACACCGGCGCCCAAGCCGCGCAAAACCCCAACAGTTACGCCCCGCCGCAAATCGTCGAACTTTACCTGGACGGCGTCCCGGTCGGAAGCGTCAAAACCCAAATCCCGGCCGGGCAACCGGCGTTGCGTTTCGGCGACAATTTTCAGGGCTGGCTCGACGAAGTGCAAATCGCCGCCACGGCCCGCAGCGCCGACTGGCTGAAGTTTGCATTCCGCAGCCAAAGCCCTGATTTTACGGTGCTCGGCTTCGGCCAGGACGAGTCCAACGGTAGCGGCGACGGCGGCCACTTCATGGTCATCGTCCAAAATGTCACCGTCGACGGCTGGGTGGTGATCGGCCTGACCCTGATCATGCTGATCGTCGCGGTGATCGTCATGGTCAGCAAAACCTTGGTCATCAACCGCATCGGCAAGGACAACCGCGCCTTCCTCGACCAATACCGCCAACTCGATCCGAATAAACTCGCCGCGCTGGACCAGGACGAAACCGTCGAGGAGCACGAACTGGCGGACTCCGATTGGCTGACCGCGTTGGTCGGCAAGCACGACCATTTCCAAAGCTCGCCGCTATACCACCTTTACCACACCGCGATTCACGAATTGCAAAAGCTGCAAGGCAACGCCGACCAAGCCGTCACCCGCGAAGCTTGGGATTACCTGCGGGTCAAGTTGGACAGCCAGATCGTCCACGAAAGTCAGCGACTGAATAGCCACATGGTCCTGCTGACGATCGCCATCGCCGGCGGCCCCTTCCTCGGCCTGCTCGGCACCGTGGTCGGCGTGATGATTACTTTCGCCGCGATCGCCGCCACCGGCGACGTCAACATCAATTCGATCGCGCCCGGCATCGCCGCCGCGTTGTTGGCCACCGTCGCCGGCCTGGCGGTCGCGATTCCGGCGCTGTTTGCCTACAACTATCTGCTGACCCAAATCAAGGACCTTACCGCCGGCATGCGGGTGTTCAGCGACGAATTTTTGGCCTTGCTGGCGATGCGCGCCGCCCGCCAGGCCGCCGTTCAGCCATATGCCACCCGTTAAGCCAGGAGAAAGGCGATGAAAGTCGAAGAAGAAGGCAAAGTCTACGACGACATCAACATCACCCCGATGTTGGACGTGGCCTACGTGCTGCTGCTGATATTCATCATCATGACGACAGCGACCGTGCAGGGCATCACCGTCAATCTACCCAAGGCCAGCAGCACTCCAAGTCTGTCCAAACCCAAGACCAAGGCCATTTCGATCACCCCGGACGGCAGTATTTATTTGGATACTTATCCGGTGTCGCTGCAGGAACTGGAAACCCGGCTGGCGCAGTACAAGGCCGCCACCCCGGACCTGCCGGTGGTGGTAAAAGCCGATGCCAGCGTGCAATACCAAAAGGTGATCGACGTGTTGGATATCGTCACCCGGCTGCAAATCAGCCAGTTGGGACTGGTCACGCAGAAGTTGGTGAAGTAAGGGCCGATGAACCGCAAATACGCTTGGCTGCGGCGCTTGCCGGTGCTGTTGGGGATAGGGCTGAGCCTGCTGATCGCGCTGGGGGTGTGGTGGCTATCCAGCCAATACGAAAAGCCGCCGCAAACCAAGAAACAGGTGCAGCAAATCGCGATGATACAGCCACCCCCGCCGCCACCTCCGCCACCGGATCAGCCGCCTCCGCCCCCGGAAGAGATCAAGGAAGAAAAGATCGAGGAACCCGAGCCGGAACCCGAACCGTCTCCCGAACCCGACGAAACGCCACCGGCGGAAGCATTGGGGCTGGATGCCGACGGCGCGGCGGGTAGCGACGGCTTCGGCTTGCAAGCCCGCAAGGGCGGCCGGTCGCTGCTGGGCGGCGGTGGCGGCAACGCGGCGATTTGGTATGGCGGCCAAGTCCAGCGCCGGATCGAAGACGGCCTGCAGCGCTTGCTGGCCGATACGCCGGCCGCGAACCAGGCATTTAGCGTGATCCTGGAGATCTGGATCGGCGCCGACGGCGGCATCAGCCGTAGCGAACTGGCTTCCGGCAGCGGCAAGGCCGACATCGATCAAGCCTTGCGCGCGGCGCTGCCGAAATTGCGCGCCAGCGTCGGGCGTCCGCCGCCGGAAACGATGCCGCAACCGATCCGGATTCGGCTGAATTCCAGGGTCTAGCCTTGGCTAACCCGGTCACCGGCCCCGGCCGACGCCTCCGAACTTGAAAACCTTTGATTAGCGAAAACACCACCATGAACACCGCAACCAAAACCCTGGCCCTGCTCTTGACCGGCAGTCTGGCCGCCGCTCAGGCCGCCGCGCCCGGCGACGAAGTGATTCCGGTCAAGAAATCCACGTTGGTCAATCTGGTCGACCTGTTGGTGCAACGCGGCGTCCTGAAACCCGACGAAGGCCAAGGCCTGGTGCAAGCCGCCGAGCAGGAAGCCGCCGAAGCCCAATCAGCTCAAACCAAAGCCGACTCCATAGCGCGCGGCGGCAAGGCCCCGGCCGCCGTCGGCGACGCCCAAACCGCCGCCGAGTGGGCCGGCGAGCCGGCCCAGGTGCCGGGTAAGGCCGGCAAAACCAAGCACGTCGGCTACGTTCCGGAGTTCGTCAAAAAGGAGATCCGCGACCAGGTGCGGGCCGAACTGAAGGCGGAGGTGCTGCAAGACGTCAAACAAGACGCCAAGACCGAAGGTTGGGGCATTCCGGGCGCGTTACCGGAGTGGGTCGCGGCAATCCATCCCAGCTTCGACCTCCGGGTACGCTTTGCGGATGAGTTTTACGGTAACAGCAACGAAGGCGGCGTCGCCAACGCCGGCCTGGATGCCGCCGGTAACTTCTTCGGTCCTTACAACTGGCTGGCCATCAACCGGGCCGCCACCGGCAATCAGGCTGGCTTGTTGACCCAGGTTGGAATCAACCCCAACGAAGCCATCCTGAACAACCAAAAAGACCGGCTGCGGCTGCGCGAACGTTTCCGCTTGGGCTTCGAGGCAAACTTGACGGATGGCCTGAAAACCGGCGTCCGCTTTGCGACCAGCAATCTGAACAACCCGGTCTCCAACGACCAGACCCTGGGCAACACCGGCCAGTCCTACCAGTTCGCGATCGACCGCGCCTACTTGCAATACGACTATCTGGACGAGCGTAAAACCAACTGGTTCAGCCTTTACGCCGGGCGAATCATCAATCCCTTCGTGTCCACCGACGTCGTGTTCGACCCCGACTTGAGCTTTGAAGGCATGGCCGGCAGCTTTCGCTTGCCGTTCAATCGCGGCACCAGCAAATTGGCGGGCTACAAAGCGCCGAACCCGACCGCCCGCTTCGGGATCAACCAAGGCCAGCAAACGCCGGACAGCCTGTTCCTGACGCTGGGCGTGTTCCCGTTGCAGGACATCGACGTGTCGGTCAACGACAAGTGGCTGTACGCCGGTCAGATCGGCGCCGACTGGCTGGTGTGGCATGACTCGCGGCTGAATCTGGCGGCATCGTATTACGAATTCCAGAATGTCAACGCCCGCCGCAACCCGGTCGGCAGCCACGTCTACGACTGGACCGCGCCGCAGTTCGTCCAGAAGGGTAACTCGATGGTGGCGATAACCGACGACCAGACACTGATCCCCAACTGCAACGACACGGTCGGCTGTTTGTTCGGCCTGGCCTCGCAATTCAAGGTGTTCAACGCCACCGTCATGTTCGACTATGCCGGTTTCGATCCGGTCCACGTGTTGTTGACCGCCGATTACGCCAAAAACCTGGGCTACAACCAGCAAAAAATCCTCTCCGAGTTCGCCAACGGCATCGTCAATTACACCGACAGCCGGCCGCGCACTACCGCCTACCAGATCCGCGCCGACATCGGCCAGCCGGAGGTTCGTCATTTCGGCGACTGGAGCGTCAACATCGCCTACCGCTACGTGCAGCGCGACGCGGTATTGGATGCCTTCACCGACTCGATCTTCCATCTGGGCGGCAGCAATGCCAAGGGTTGGGTGGTCGGCACCCAGTACGGCCTGTCCAAATACGCCTGGCTGAACCTGCGCTGGCTCAGCACCGATGCGATCGACGGCCCCAAATACAGCATCGACACCGTCAATGTCGATTTGAACGCTCGGTTTTAGGGGGAGCACCATGTCTGAACCACAGTCCCGGCGCCGGGTGGATTTCCCGTCCTTGTGCCTGATACTGCTACTGGCCGGCCTTGAGCACGGCCACGCCGAACCCAAGGCCGCCCCGCCCGGCGGCGATGCGATCAGGAAAGCCCAAGGGCTGATCCGTCAGCTCAGCCAGGAAAAACAAAGCCTGGAAGCGGAAAAAGCCGCTTGGGCGGCCGAAAAATCGGCTCTGGAAGGCAAGCTCAAAGCCCTGGAAAACCAAGCGCGCCTACTGCCGGCCTTGCAAGACCAGGTCGAGCGCTACAAAACCGGTCTGGATGCCGTGCGCGGCAACCTGGAAAACCAATTGGCCCAGCAGCGCCAGCGCGAACAGGCGCTGCTGCAAAAACATAACGACGTGGTCTTGCAAGCCCGCGACATCCGCGAGGATAACACCGTGTTGGTGCAAGCCGTGCGAGAACGCGAACAATGGATTAGCCAATGCGGCGATTTGAACCGCAAACTGCGCGAGGTCGGTCGGGACATCGTCGAACACCACGGCGATAAAAGCTTGTTCCAGCAGTTAGCGGAACTGGAACCGGTCACCGGCATCGGCCAAGTGCAGCAGGAAGCCCAAGCCGAAACCTACCGCTATCGCTTACAGCAATTGAAAGTCACGCCGTTCGAGGCCGGGGTAGCGGTGCCGGCCGACGGCAAGCCCGCCGCGGCAAACGCCGCACCATCGTCGGCCGAG
>NZ_JBYMAP010000244.1:0-5839 GCF_057766305.1 Methylomonas sp. BG-2
AGGGCAATGAATAAACCGGCTAGAAGCACTCGCATGCTAACTCCCTGCGGGCGACTTCGAAAAAAGCAACCCTAATCCGCCACACTCACCGGCTGAATCTCCTCCGGCAACTTTGTCCCCAAATGCTTATTCAATTGCCCCTTGCTCGCCAGAATCCGGTATTGCGAAAACAACTCGTCGTACTTGGCGTTAATCAACGAACTCTTGGCGACATACATTTCGTTATAGGTATCCAACAAATCCAATAAGGTGCGCTGGCCGATATTGAACTGCTGCTGATAGGCAGCGATGGTCTTTTCGGCGGAGTCGGCGTGCTGCTTGTAGAACTCCATCTGGCTTTTCACGGTCTGGTAGGCCACCCAGGACAAGCGCATGCTTTCCACGACCTGCCGATGGGTGTTGTCGCGGATGTCCTTGGCTTGATTGATCAGTTGCGCGGTCTGCTCGCGGCGGGCGATGTCCTTGCCGCCGTTGAACAGGTTGTAGCGCATCCGCAGCATCGCGGTCATGTCCGAGTTGGTGCCGCGAATGCCGTCCAGGTTGTAATTGTGGCTGACGCCGGTTTCGATGTCGAAGCGCGGAAAATACGGCGCCTTGGCGGTCTCGTGCTGGGCGAAGGCCGATTCGACGTCGGAGTTGGCCGATTTCAGAATGGGATGGTCGGCCAGCGCTTCGTCGATGGCTTGCTCCATTGTGGCCGGCAAGAAGGCAGTCGGCGCGGCGACCGGCTCGACGGCGTCGGGCAATATGCCGATCACCCGTTGAAAGCCGGTTTCGGCATCCTTCAGGTTACCGGTCTCGGACCAGACGTTCTTCTCGGCCAAGGCCACCCGGCCCATCGACTGATCGACATCGGCGCGCTTGCCGACGCCCCGGTCGCTACGCAATTTGATTTGTTCGTTGGTACGCAGATGCAGTTGCAGATTGTCCTTGGCCAGATTCAGCAACTCTTGGCGGCGCAAGACTTTTAAATAGGCTTCGACGCCGTCCAGCGCGGTGATTTCGGATTGGCCGAAGACGGTGTAGGCGCGCGAGTCGGTGCGTTTTTCCTGGCGTTCGACTTCGTTGGGGGTGGCCAGGCCGTCGAACAGCATTTGCCGGACCTGGATGGCGCCTTCCTCGCGATGGTAAAACACCGAGCCGTCGCCCCGGGTGCGGGTGGTGGGATTATTGGACTCTTCCCAACCGATGCCGGCCGTGGCATCGACGGTGGGGAAATAGCCCGCCCTAGCTTGATCGATTTCTTCCTCGACCGCCCGGCGTTCCGATTTGGCAGCCTGGATTTTCGGGTTGTCGTCCAGCACTTTCTGAATCGAATCCTGTAACGAGACGGCGTGGCCCTCGGTGGCGAACGCCAGTTGTATCGCGATACTTACACCCCATCCGGTCTTCGATTTCATGCCTCATCCTCTTTGGTATTGGTCGGTTTCTTTTAACAATATGGCCAGATGCAAGCGATCGTCGACCCCCAGTTTGCGGAAGATCGACGACAAATGCGCCTTGACCGTGCGTTCTGAAATATTCAGCGCCAGCGCGATACGTTTGTTGTTTTCGCCCTGGCGGATCAGATTGGCAACTTCGAGCTCGCGCGCCGACAAACCGGCGATCTGCTGCAGTTTTTGCTCGGCGTCGTAACGATTTTTCACGGTTTGAGTTTGTCTGGCGCGGGTTAAAGCCCCGATCACCTTGGGCACCAGGGCGCGGCGTATCCAGATGTCGCCATCCAGAATACAAGCAACGGCCCGCTTCAGCAGTTCGGCGGATTCGGATTGATCGCAGTAACCGGCGGCGCCGTTGATCAGCACTTCGATTTGCCGGCTGTCCGGCCAATCGCAGCCCATCACCAGAAAACGGGTACCGCGGTTGGAGAACAAGGCCATCAGGCTGGCGTCGTCCTCCAGCTTCTTGGCGTCCAGAATGACCGCGTCGGCTGTGAATTCGGTCTTGGGATTGTGCAACATACTGACCGTGTATTCCGAAATCAACGCGTGGTTCCATTGCGCGGTCAACTGGGGATTATTAGAACAAATCAATAGGTTAGCCACGGTTATGCCGTTTGTTATTATCGTTCTCTCAACGCCCTATCCCTGGCCTTGAATATCGGCTTCATCAGGTATTCGAGCACGGTTTTCTTGCCGGTCAATATATCGACCTCGGCGGTCATGCCGGCAATGATCTGTAAACGTTCACCCCGGTTTTGCAAAGTATTCGTGGCGGTACGCAACCGGATCAGGTAATAGCTGTCCTCATCCTTTTTTTCGCCGGGAATACTGTCGGCGCTAATATGCTCCAACACCGCGTCCAAGCCGCCGTATATCGAATAGTCGTACGCGGTAAGTTTTACCACAGCTTGCTGTCCGGGGTGAAGAAAAGCAATGTCGGCCGGGCGGATTTTGGCCTCGATCAGCAGCTGATCCTCGACCGGCACGATTTCCAGCAGGTCCATGCCCGGCTGTATCACGCCGCCGACGGTATTCACTTTAATGCGCTTGACGGTGCCCTTGACCGGCGACAGCACCCGCGTCCGGCTGACCCTGTCTTCCAGCGCGACGGCGGAGGCGCTGGTCCGATCCAGTTCGGCCTTGGTCTCGTTCAACTCCTTCAAAGCCTCGGTCCGAAAGCGCGCCTTGATTTCGGCCAGTTTGTTGCGGGCTTCGTCCAGCGCCGACCGGGCGCGCGGCATCGCCAGATTGGCCGAGTTCAATTCACCGCGCAAATCGTTGGCGGCCCGCTGCAGGCGCAGCAATTCGACTTGCGACATCGCGCCGTCGGCCACCAACGGTTCGGACATTTTCACCTCGTCTTGCAGCATTTTATAACTGCGCCCGAGCTGCTCGCTCTTGGACTGCAATTCGACGATTTCCTGTTCGCGCTGGCGTATCTGCTCGCTGAGTATATCGGTGTTCGATTTAAGTTCGTGTTGGCGCGACGCCAGCAATTGCCTGACATTGTCGGCGATTTGCGGCGCCTGCTTGACCACTTCGTCCGGCAATTGCAACGCACCGCCGTTGATTTCGGCGTTCAAGCGGGCGGTATTGGCCAGCAGTTCGTAATACTTTAATTTGGCTTCCTGAAACGAGGAGGCGAAGCGTACCCGGTCCAGTTGCAGCAACACCTGATCCTTCTCGACGCTATCGCCCTCGCGCACCAAAATTTCCGAAACGATGCCGCCTTCCAGATTTTGCACGACCTGGATCTGGCTGGACGGTATGGTCTTGCCTTGGCCGCGGGTGACTTCGTCCAGCGTGGCGAAATGGGCCCAGGCCAACGCGACCACGACGAAGACCAGCGTGGTCAGCAAGATCAGATGACTCTGGATCGGTAATTCGTACAGCGCGCTACCGTCGGCGATGTCGAAATCGCGCCGGTCCTCGCTGCGGTAGCGATAATCGGCCAGCCAAGCGCCCAAGGTTTTTTTCATCCGGCCACCTTGATCTGGCCTTGCCGCAAGGCTTCCAGCACATGGTCTTTTGGCCCGTCGGCGACGATGCGGCCGCCGTCCATCACGATGACCCGGTCCACCAGACTCAGCAACGCGGCTTTGTGGGTCACCAGAATCAGAGTCTGGTCGGTCAGTTGCGCGGCGAACCGTTGTTTGAAGGCGTCCTCGCTGCTGTTGTCCATCGCGTTGGTCGGTTCGTCCAGCACCAACAGCGACGGCTGCAACAGCAAGGCCCTGGCCAGCACGATGCTTTGGCGTTGGCCGCCCGACAAACCGGCGCCGCGCTCGCCGACCGGCATGTCGAAACCGAGCGGATGGCGGGCGGTAAACTGGGCGACGCCGGCCAATTCCGCCGCCCGCAACATGGCCGCATCGTCCACGTAACCGGCGCCCAGCACGATGTTGTCGCGGACGCTGCCGAACATCAATGCGTTATCCTGCGGCACGTAGCCAATCTGCCGGCGCAATTCGGCCGGATCGAGCTGGCGGCTATCGCAACCGTCCAGCAAAATCGCGCCTTGTTGCGGCTGGTACAGCGCCAGGATCAATTTCTCCAGCGTACTCTTGCCGGAGCCGATCCGGCCGATCACGCCGACCCGCTCGCCGGCCCGAATCTTGAACGATACGCTGTCCAAGGCCGGCACCGGCTGGCCGGGATAGCTGAAGCCAACCCCGCGAAACTCCACTTCGCCGGCCAGACGCGGCCGATGCAGATAATCCTTGCCGGCCTCGCGCTCCACCGGCAGGTCCATCATCCGCCGCACCGAGGCCAGAGCCATCCGCGCCTGATGGTAACGGGTCAGCAGCGCCGCGACCTGGCCGACCGGCGCCAGGGCCCGGCCGGCCAACATCGTGCAAGCCACCAGACCGCCGGTGGTCAGATCGCCGTCGCCGATCCGATACACGCCGGCCACGACCAGCAGCACCGCCGCCAATTGTTGAAAGAACGCGGTCAGATTGACGGTCAGACTGGTGTACAGCCGGGACTTCAACCCCAGCCGGGCCAATTCGCCGATATTGTTTTCCCAGCGCCGTTGCAACTGGCTGGCCGCGCCGGTGGTTTTGACGTTTTCCAGATTGGTCAGGGCTTCGATCAAGGTCGCCTGATTTTCGGCGGCGTAGCGAAACATGGTATCGACGGTTTGCCGCAGCGGCGCCTGTAGCGCGATGCCGGCCAAAACCGCCAGCGGCAACATCGCCAACGGAATCCAGGCCAACGGTCCGGCGATGCTGTAGACGATCAATACGAACAGCAGCAAAAACGGCAGATCGACCAAGGTGACCAAGGTGGCCGAGGTCAGAAACTCGCGGAAGGCCTCAAATTCGTGCAAGCGGTTGGCGAATGCGCCGGCCGAGGCCGGGCGGGCTTCCAGCCGGATGTTCAGCAGTTTTTCGAAGATGCCGGCCGACAACACGATGTCGGCGCGCTTACCGGCGGCATCAATGAAGTAACCGCGCAGCAACTTCATCGCCAATTCGAAGCCGAACACGATCAACACCCCAATCGCCAACACCCACAGGGTTTCGAGCGCGTGATTCGGCACCACCCGGTCGTAAACGTTCATGAAAAACAGCGGCGCCGCCAACGCGAACAAATTGATCAACAACGACGCGGCCAGCACCTCGGCGTAGATCGGCCAAGCGGCATAGATGACTTCGCGTATCCAATGGCCGGCCCGCGCCGCGCCGAGATCGGCGGTTCTGGCATCGAAGCGGTGATTGACCCGGACGAAGAATGCCCGGCCGGCATACAGATTCTCCAACTCGGCGCTGGGCAGCGTCTTCTCGCCTCCGGTTTCCGGCACCGCGATGCGGCAAGTTCCTGCGTCCTTGCCGACCAGCACGCAAGCATGGCCGTCGCGCAATAACAGCACCGCCGGCAGACTCAAGGCCGGAATGTCGGCCAGCGGCCGGCGCAGCAAACGCGCCGATAAGCCGGCCCGCTCGGCGGCCCGGGCGAACAGCGCCGGCGTCAGTTTGTGATCGACCAAGGGCAGGCCCGCGGTCAACGCCGCCGGCGTTTGCGAAATATGCAGGTGGCGGCAAACCGTTAACAACGCGGCCAGCAACGGATCGTCGAAACCGGTGTCCTGGGTTCCGGCTAGCGTTAGGTGGTCGGACATGAAGGCGGGGTAAATGGTTGAATAAGTGACGGCGTCGACGGTTTGACCGGCAATTATAGGCTAGTTGGCGCGCGGAGGAGAAAATCGGCGGTCGCGGGGCGTAATGGCCTTCGAAGGGGAACAAGCCGGGCCCTGGAATCCGCCGAGAGAAAAAGCCAAAAACCGCGCATGGGCGGCGGAACAAGGTTTACGCCGTCGCGCTACTCAAAAGGCCTTGCACGGGAAACGGCCCGGCAGCCGCGAGGTAGAGAGGTCGTCTTACGCTTGGTTCTCC
>NZ_JBYMAP010000245.1:0-5802 GCF_057766305.1 Methylomonas sp. BG-2
CCACCGCGGTATATCGCTTGGTGCAGGAGGGGATCAGCAATATCGCCAAGCACTCGGGCGCCGGTCTGGCCGAAATTCGCTTGACGATTGCGGAAAACGTCGAATTGACGATCAGCGACGACGGTTGCGCGGAGAGCTTGCCGTTTGCCGACGGCCCCGGTATCGGCTTGTTGGGGATGCGCGAGCGGGCGACGGCGCTGGGTGGTGGGTTCGAGCTGACCGTGCAACCACCGCATGGACTGCGGGTGCGGGTCAATTTGCCAATGACTGAACAACTTGCCAAATGAACGACGGAGCGATCCGCATCCTGCTGGTCGACGATCACGCTATCGTCCGCGAGGGTTACCGCGCCTTGCTGGCCAAACAGCCCGATATGCGGTTGGTGGCGGAAGCCGGCGATGCGGCGACGGCCTACGGCTTATTCCGAGATGTCGCCCCCGACGTGGTCGTCACCGACTGGAGCTTGCCGGGACAAAGCGGCTTGGAATTGATCGGCCGGATTCGCCAGCGCGACGCTCGCGCCAAGATCCTGGTCTTCAGCATGCACCAGAATCCGGCGTTCGCCTGGCAGGCTTGCCGGGCCGGCGCGTTGGGTTACATCGGCAAAAGCGAAGACCCGGAGACTCTGCTGCAAGCCATCCGCGACGTGTATCTAGGCCGTCACGTGCTGAGCGGTGGCGTGGCACAGGCTTTGGCGATGGAAAAACTCGGCGGCGAGGGCTGGGCCTTGGAAGCCCTGACGCCGCGCGAGTTCGAGATTTTGCGCTTATTGGTCGCGGCGAATTCGCCGGAGCGGATTGCCAGGTTGCTCAATATCAGCGCCAAGACCGTTTGCAACAGCCACTATCTGATCAAGCGTAAATTGGGCGTCGGCAGCGACATCGAGCTGACCCGGCTGGCGATTAAGCTCAATGTCGTCGATTTGCTGGAGTTGACCGACCCCAACGACCCGGAACGGGGCGCCTAGCGAAATCGGTCGGGTTGCGATCAGTCTAGCGCTTGACCGGCTTCGTCGAAGCTCAGCACGGTGATCTCGCCGTCCACGTCGGTGATTTCCGCTTGGCTCAACACGCCGTTGCCGTGATAACGGTAGTGATGGCGCAGCTCGATGTCGCCGTACACCAGCTTTTCCAACAGCAGCAGGCGTTCGTCGCCATCGAAAAAGCCGCGAAAATAAGTGTTTCGGTTTTCCAGATGGCTTTCGTCGGGCAATTCGTTGACCAGTTTCAGCGGCAGTTTGACGCCGCTGTAGCTGATGAAATAGCGGCAGGCGCAGTTTTCCAATTCCACGGTAGGTTTCCTCGTTATTTTTTGAAAGCCTAATTTCCGCAAGTTTTGTGCCGGAATTGTTTGGCCGAATTGCCCATTTCCCCGGTTTGCCGGAAGCGCCGTGGCCGGGGCTGCAGCCGCGCTCGAACGCCGCCGGTCGCGGTCGAAGCCCCGTTCATGCGAAGGTTTTCAGTTTGACGCCGCCTCTGTTCCAAGCGTTTTCGCCGGGTTAAGCCCATTTATACTGTGGTAAATCGTTCGCGCAGGCCTGTGATTGTTGCAAAGCCTACAATCGGCGCAGCCCCCGCCGCGTTGCGTTCGCCGCTAACCAGCGATTTCGCGGTGTGGGGCAGGGTGGCTTCGTTTTTGCTTGATCCTGGTTTTAACTCGTTAAACCGCTATGAAGTTGTTACTGGATTGGTCGTCCTATCGCAATGCCGGCATGGGCGACGCTTACGCCGACATTCCCAAGCACGGCGCCGATTTTGCCAAGGCGGTGGCGGTGTGCATCGGCAGCAAGCAATGCCAGCAACAGGCCGACAAGGGCGTGATGTGTCCGAGTTTTCGGGTCGGCGGCCATCCGGATTTGTCGCCGGGCGGTCGGGTCAAATTGTTGAAAGCCGCGCTGAACGCCGACGACCCGGAAGCCCTGTTCGATCCGACGCTAGTCGCGGCGATGGATTTGTGCGTGGCCTGCAAGGGTTGCAAGCGCGAATGCGAAAACGAAGTGGACATGGCGGCGATCAAGGCCGAATTTCTGGCCCAGCAAGCGGCTCGGCGCGGTCTGCCGTTGCGCCGCAAATTGTGGGGGCATTTACCCCGATTGCTAAGATTCCCGCTGCTGCGCGGTTTGATTGCCTGGCGTAACCGTTCGCCGTTGTTGGCCAGACTGGCCCAAACCGCGCTGGGCATCAGCGCCAAGGCCGAATTGCCGCTGCCGGCCGAGCGCCCGTTCCAAGTCCCGCGACAATCCAGTTTGGTCCTGCACCCGGATTTGAGCGATCGGCAAGTGGTATTGCTGGTCGATACCTTCAATTACTACTTCAACCCGGCCTCCGCCGAGGCGGCAAAAGATCTGTTAACCGCTGCCGGCTACCATGTTCATGTCGCCACGCCGTCCCCCTCCGATCAAGATCAGCGGCCGCTGTGTTGCGGACGCACTTATTTTTCCAACGGCATGCTGGACCAAGCCCGCGCCGAAGCCCGGCGCATGTTGGCGGCGCTAAGCGAGCATATCGACGCCGGCCGCGGCATCGTCGGCCTGGAGCCGTCCTGCATCCTCAGTTTGCGCGACGAGTACCTGAAACTGGATTTGGGCGAGTCGGCCCGCAAATTGGCTGAAAAAGTCGTGCTGCTGGAAGAATTCATCGTCCGCGAACAAAGCGCCAAACGCTGGAATCTGGCCTTTCAGCCTATCCCGAACCCGTCGCGGGTGCTGCTACACGGCCATTGCCATCAGAAAGCGGTCGGCTCGATCAAGTCGGTCCGCAAAATTCTGAAACAGATTCCCGGCTTGTCGTTCGAACTGATTGAATCGTCTTGTTGCGGCATGGCCGGAAACTTCGGCGTCGAAGCCGAACATTACGCCGACGCCCAGGCGATGGCTGAATTGGCCTTGTTCCCGGCACTGCGCGCCGAGCCCGACGCGCTATTGGTCGGCAGCGGCTTTTCCTGCCGGGAACAAATCGTTGGCGGCGGCTTTGCCAAGCCGCTGCATTTGGCCGAATTATTGTGTCTGGCATTGCCCCAATCCTCCGCTGGAGAAGGCAAGGCCGGCTGAGCGGAGCCGAGGTCGGCCGCGTCTATTTCAAGCATTTTGATTGTCGGTAAACGGGTCCGAGGCGCAGGGTACGCGATGCGAACCCCACCTAAATACCCGTCGCCGAAAGCCGGCTTAACGGTCATGAAAAAGCTTGCGCTCGAGCGATTGAAAAAGGCCGGCGTGGGCGCGGCTTTAGCCGTGATCGAAAACTTCCGACCCAGGTCTGTCGCTCACCGATTTTCGGAGTAACGCACATTGATTTTGTCTTGACCGCGAGCCCGAGCTCGCTAACCCCATTTTGTTTTTCGCCGCTTTGATAAGGAATCGTTCGATGAAACTGTCCATAGAAAAACCGCATCTCCAGCAACTGTTGACCGCTCACCCGCGCCTGAATGGCTTGAACGAGCAATTGCGTTTCGGCAATAAAGCCCAGGTGTTTTACGACCAACTCAGCAGCGCCGAGATGGCGACCCTCGCCGGAATTTATGCCCAGGAAGGCGAGAGTCTGCAACAGCACGCCGCGTTGCTGACCGCGCTGCAGCAGGCCTTGAGCGACGACCATCGCCGCTACGGTCCGGACGATCTGGAAAAACTACTGCCGGACATCGCGCAATATTTGCTGGACGGCGCGATTCGCGGTTGGTTGTTTCACGTCGAGCACGGCGGCCGGACCCTGGCGTATTTGGTCACCCGCGTCGATTACACGCCGCCGGGCGAGGAAGAAGCCGGGCGCATCCTGCTGGAATTGAAAGCCAACAGCAAGGGCAAGATCGCGATCGAAACCCTGGTTATTCGCGGCAAGGATCTGGCTAACAAGACCATCCCGGAAATCTTCGCCGGCAAGGGTTATTTAAAAGAAACCGAGGATTTGATCGCCAGCTACGACGACGCGGCCTCCCGCTATTTCGACTGGCGCGGCCGTTACGGCGAGCAATTTTCGGGCTGGGGCACCGGCGTTTACGCCGAAGATCCGACCGCCAGCCACCGTAGCAACGACTGGACCCGCAAGAACACCGTGGTGTTGTCGTCCGGCGGCGGCGCTTGCCGGCTGGTCAACGACGAAAACATCCTCAGCGATCGGGTACTGACGCTGGAAGCGTCCGGCGACATTTTCGGCACCTATTTGCGCAAGGCCGGGAAAAGCATGCGCTACGACAGCAAAACCGAAAGCGAAATGGAAAAAGCCAAGGCCGATGTCGGCAAGGGCTTGTTCACCGAATTGCCGGTGCACGGTTATATCCTGCTGTTTCATTTGGAATTGCACCACCATGTCTGGGTACATGTCGACGACCTGCAACCCTACGTCTACCAGCCGGAACTGAAACAAAAACTGATCCTGCCGCCCGAGCAAACCGATTTGATCGACATCCTCACCGCCGAAATGGACATGCTGATGGACGACATCGTCGAAGGCAAATCCGGCGGCACCACGGTGTTGTGCGCCGGTCCCGCCGGGGTGGGCAAGACCTTGACCGCCGAGGTCTATTCGGAGATCATCAAGCGGCCGCTGTACCGGGTACATTCCGGCCAGTTGGGCTTGAACGTCGCCGAAATGGAGAAAACCCTGAAGGAAACCCTGATCCGCGCCCAGCGCTGGGGCGCGGTGATGCTGATCGACGAGGCCGACGTCTACATCAAGAAACGCGCCGACAATCTGGCCTCCAACGCCGTGGTCGGGGTGTTTCTGCGGGTGCTGGAATACTTCAACGGCCTATTGTTCCTGACCACTAACCGGGTGGATGACATCGACGAAGCCATCATCTCCCGCTGCATCGCGATGATCCGCTACCACTCGCCCAACAGCGCCGACCGCCGCAAAATCTGGAAGGTGATGACCGAACAGTTCTCGCTGCCGGTCTCGGATGAGTTGATAGAACAACTGGTGGACCTGTTCCCCGGCGCCTCCGGCCGCGACATCAAGGGCCTGACCAAGTTGGTCGCCAAGTTCTGCATGCAAAAACAACTGGCGCCGACCTTGGACGTGTTTATACGCTGCTCGGTGTTTAGAGGATTGGAGTTGGTGGGCGAGGCCGCTTGATGAGCTGAAGTGCGTCAATTTCGGTCCGGGGCCACTGGTTCCCAAGCTCCGGCTTGGGGACCCGCCGCTAGGTAGTTCCAGCTTTCCGACTCAATCACCAGTCTCGAACCACCTTGATCAAACCTTCCAACCCCGCACAGTTCCGCGCACTGGAGTAATGCCAATGCTCCGGTACATCCACATAACCGCGTTCGATCGGATTGCGGTGTATCTAATCCAGTTTCTACCGCATCAACGCCTCGGTTTCGATCAGTTGCGGATGGCGAACTTCCTCCCAGACCTGATACTCGCTTTCAATCTTATGCGGCCGCTTCAGTAACGCCAATAGCTTCAGCACCCGCGTCGAATTGCTTTTGTTGTAAATGACCGATGATTTTTCTGCTTCCCAAGCTCCAGTTTGGGAAGCAGCGTGCCAGCCCCGCTCGAGCGACGGAGCCATGGCGTAACCCCAACCCTTGTCGGTTCCTAACGCCCGTATTTAAAAGCCTTCGATTTCCCGCGATAACTTCTCGGTGAAGTCAGTGTCGCGGTCGGTCATCGGTCAGGCGAACCTCGGATTGAATTGCCTGACCGACGTCTAATTAAACGCTACGTGCCCGAATGCGCCGACCGCACCATAGCAGCAATGGCGATACGAACAACACGATGCCGGAAGGCAGCGGCACCTGACTGAGCATCGCGGCGGCAATGATTTGATGCATTTGGGTGGTCGGATGCAGTTCGTCCCAGAACA
>NZ_JBYMAP010000246.1:0-5779 GCF_057766305.1 Methylomonas sp. BG-2
CTCGTTCACGGTCGCCAGCTGGATCACGATACACATGATTTGTTTGATGCCGTTGATTTACTGGACCGGCGCGGTCTGGCGCTGTTCGGCGCATTGCACGGCAAGACATTGGGCGGTACTGGCCCGGCTGACGACGGTCGCGGCGTTTGTCGATTTGGCTTTGCGCTGGGTGATTTATCAGTACTATCCCAACATTTTGTTCAATTGCCAGCAGATGATCGCTCAGTTCGGCGACTGCTAAGCCATGGCCGACAAACCCTATCGCACCGCGCTGTTCCTGTTTCGGCGAGACCTGCGTTTGGAAGACAATACCGCGCTGAATGCCGCGCGGCAAAGCGCGGACCGGGTTATAGCGGCGTTCGCCTTCGACCCGCGCCAAATCGAACCGCATCCTTATCAAAGCCAGCCCGGCCTGCAATATCTGTTGGAGGCCATCACCGAACTGCAACGCGACTTACACGACCATGGCGGCAAGCTGTACTGCTTTGAAACCCTGCCCCGCGATCTGATTGTTCAGCTTCGCGAGACGATCGGCCTGGATGCGGTCTACCTAAACCGCGACTACACGCCGTTCAGTCTGCGCCGAGACGGTGAAATCCGCGACTGCTGTAAAGAACTGGGCGTGGCGTTGCATATCGCCAACGACCTGCTGCTGACCGAGCCGGAACAAATCGCCGGCATCAAAGGCAAGCCGATTCAGGTGTTCACCCCGTTTTACCGGCGTGCCCGGCAAATACCGGTCGCCGCTCCGGCCGCGCTGGCCGACGGGCGCTGGTATACCGAGGCTTTGGCCGGCGACGATGCCGGTTTGCCGGAACGCTACCGGCAACCGCATTGCAACCCGATTGCCGGCGGCCGCGCCTGCGCGTTGCGCAGTCTGCAAGCCTTGCCGAGCTGCCGCGATTACGCGCAAAACCGTGATTTCCCCGCGCTGGCGCAAACCAGCCAGTTATCGGTACACCTGAAATTCGGCACCTGCTCGGTCCGCGAGGCATACGCCGCGATTCAGCATCAGTTGGGGCCGGAACATCCGTTGTTACGGCAATTGTATTGGCGAGACTTTTTCAGCCACATCGCCTATCACTTTCCGCACGTGTTCGGGCGGGCTTTCGATCGCCGTTACGACGCCCTACCCTGGCGCAACAATCTTGACGACTTCGCCGCCTGGACCAACGGCTTGACCGGCTTCCCGATCGTCGACGCGGCGATGCGCGAATTGCAGCAAACCGGTTGGATGCACAACCGCTTGCGAATGATCGTCGCGTCTTTCCTGGTCAAGGACTTGCATATTTCCTGGCGCTGGGGCGAACGCTACTTTGCCCAACATCTGCTGGATTACGATCCTTGCGTCAACAACGGCAACTGGCAATGGGCGGCGTCCACCGGATGCGATGCCCAGCCCTATTTCCGAATCTTCAACCCCTGGCTGCAACAACGGAAGTTCGATCCGCAATGCGACTACATCAAAACCTGGTTGCCGGAACTGCGGGCTTACTCGGCCAAAGTCATACACCAATGGGCCAGCCAACCGCTGGCCGGCGTCTATCCGCCACCCATCGTCGAGCAC
This sequence comes from Methylomonas sp. BG-2, assembly GCF_057766305.1. Classification (NCBI taxonomy): domain Bacteria; kingdom Pseudomonadati; phylum Pseudomonadota; class Gammaproteobacteria; order Methylococcales; family Methylococcaceae; genus Methylomonas; species Methylomonas sp. BG-2. The sequence goes on from NZ_JBYMAP010000246.1 coordinate 1,568, forward strand.
TCCACCCAAAGCCAGTTAATCAAAGCCCAATTCAAGGCGCTGACCACGCCACCGATCCGAGACAACGCCGATGCGTAAAACCTGTTTACTGTTATTGACCTTGGCCGGCTGCACCGGCATCCCGGACGGCGTCGTCGCGGTCAAGGATTTCGAATTGTCCCGATACCTCGGCACCTGGTACGAAATCGCCCGGCTGGACCACCGCTTCGAACGCGGTCTGAACGACATTCGCGCCGAATACAGTATGAACTCCGACGGCAGCGTCAAGGTATTGAACAGCGGTTATTCGGTGGCGGCCGGCCAGCGGGAAAGCGCCGAAGGCCGGGCCGAATTTGTCGAGACGCCGGACATCGGCCGCCTGCAAGTGTCGTTTTTCGGACCGTTTTACGGCGGCTACAACATCATCGCGCTGGACCAACCGGGCTATCGTTACGCGATGATCGCCGGCCCGGACCGGGATTATTTGTGGATACTGGCCCGCGATCCGCAATTACCCGCCGCGACGCTAAACGCCTTGGTGGACCAGGCCCGAACCCTGGGCTTCGCCACCGATCAACTGATATACGATCAGCACCCACCATCCGAGCAAACCCCATGACAAAAATTCAGGTCGGCATCAGCAGTTGTCTGTTAGGCCACGAAGTCCGCTACGACGGCGCCCACAAGTACCACAGCTACATCGAGCGCACGCTGGGCCAATATTTTGAGTTCCGCGCCTTCTGTCCGGAAGTGGAAGCCGGACTGGGCATCCCGCGTCCCTGCGTGCAACTGCGGGAAACCGCTCCCGGCGTGATTCGCTGCGTCGGCGTCAAGGACCACGCCTTCGACGTCACCGAGCGTTTGCAACAAACATCGGCAAAACAAGCCGACTGGTTGGCCGAACTGTGCGGCTACATATTGAAGAAAGACTCGCCGAGTTGCGGCATGGAAAGGGTCAAAGTCTATAAAAACGACATCCCGGCGCGCTGCGGTACCGGAATTTTCGCCGATTATATCCAGCGCCAATTTCCTTATCTGCCGGTCGAAGAAGAAGGCCGGCTCGGCGATGCAGCCCTGCGCGAAAACTTTATCCAGCGGGTATTCGTCTTGCGGCGTTGGCGCGAGCTGACGGCGGCGGGCCTGAACGTGCACGGCCTGATGACCTTCCACAGCCGTCACAAACTGATCGCGATGAGCCACGACCAAAATCAGGCCCGCGCGCTGGGCCGGCTGATTGCCGACGCCAATGCCGCGAATCTCGCCGACATCGCCGACGCCTACCTGTCGGCGCTGATGGCCTGCTTGAAGGTGGTCGCCACTCGCGGCAACCACGTCAACGTTTTGCAGCACATCCAGGGTTATTTAAAACTGAAACTGGACGGCGACGCCAAGCAGGAGCTGGTCGAAACCATCGAAGCCTACCGGATCGGCCTACTCCCGCTGATCGTGCCGCTGACGCTACTGAAACACCACTTCCGCCGCGAACCCGATTCCTTCATCGACCAATCGTTTTACCTGTCGCCGCATCCGGCGGAACTGGCGCTGTTGAACGCGATATAGTGGGCAGGCTGGTGGTCACACGAACCGCGCCGGACAAGCCCAAGACCTTGAGGCTCCGTCCATCCGGAGACGCTTTGGTCTCCAGATGACCGGACGATCACCAATACTTGATGCACGCCTCCGATGCCGGGCGTTAAAACTCCAGCTTGATCGAGCCCAAAAACGCCCTGGGTGTGCCGATGGTGCGGGAACTGCTGGCACCACTTAGGTAGGCATCGGTGAAATAGGTTTTATCCAACAAATTGTACGCGTTGAGTTGCGCGGTCAATTTGGCTTTATCGACCTTCCAGGAATAAGCCGCCAACAAGTCCACGGTCGCGTAGCCGGCGGTCTGATAGCCGTTACTACCGGTGCCGTCGGTGGAACCGTCCCGTAAAGTAACGCCGCCGCCGACCTTCAAACCGCGCAAATCGCCGCCCAAGATGTCGTAGGTGGACCACAAACTGCCGACATTGCGCGGCACCGCATATAGCCGGTTGCCTTGCAAGCCGTTGTTGTCCTTGGTCACCCGAGTGTCGAAGTTGGAATAGGTGGCGATCAAGTTCCAGCCGGGCAGCAATTCGCCGCGCATGTCCACTTCCGGACCGCGACTGCGCACTTCGCCGGCGGCGATGCTGATGCTGGTGTTAATCGGAAAATTCGGGTCGTGGGTGACGACGTTTTGCTTGGTGATGTCGTAGTAAGCCAAGGTCGCGCTGAATTTGCCGTCGAAAAATTCGAACTTGCTACCGATCTCCCACTGCTGCGCACTCTCCGGCGGTAAGGGCTTGCCGCTGGCCGAGATGGCCCACTGATTGGACACGCCGAAGTTTTCGATGTAGTTACCGTAGAGACTCAACCAGTCCTGGGCTTGCCAAAGTAAGCCGACCCGGGGCGTCACGTCGTCGTCCATCGGTTGGGCGGTGTGGCTCAAGTTGTCCCATTGCTTAACGTACTGGTAGCGAAATCCACCCAACACATGCAGGCCGTGCGGCAGTTTGATCTGATCCTGGGCGTAAATCCCGATGTAATCGGCACTGTTATTGCCGCCCCAACCAGCGGAAACCCAAGGGCTTACGATATCGGGATTATGGACCGGTTGGTCAATGTTGATATTCGCCAACTCGGCCGAATACGGATCGCTGATATGGTCGACGCGGTAATAATCGCCGCCCAGCAACAAGGTATGTTCCAACGGACCGGTTGCGAACCGGCCGGTCAGGTCCAGGGTCGTGAAGTAGGTGTTGTGGGTGCCGTCGATCATGGTTTGGCTACGCGGCAGTAAGTTGCCGGGTAACAGGGTGTCGGACGACGCGCTGGTCCAATGCTGAACGTTGTCCAGCAAATCGGCGACGAAACGCTGTTTGATGCTCCAATCGTCGTTGAACTGGTGAGACCAATTCAAACCGATCAATTTTTCCTCGACCCGGACTTTACCCGCCTCCATCAGATTGCGGGAACGCGGCATTTCAATGAAGCGATCGTTCAAATACGGCCAAGTATTGTTATCGTCGATCAGATTGTCGTGGCGATATTCCATTTCCAGACTGACCTGGGTGCGCGGGCTGACGTTCCAGGTCAGCATTGGCGCAAGGAAGGTCCGCTCGCTGTCGACCAAATCGCGAAACGAAGCGCTGCTTTCAAACGAACCGTTGAAACGGTACAGCAAAGTGTCATCGTCGGTCAACGGGCCGGTCGCATCCAGTGTCGTGCGGTACAAATCGAAGGACCCGAACTGCTGTTGCAACGCGTAATACGGTGTCGCCAACGGCTGCTTGGTGACGACGTTGACCATGCCGCCCGGCTCCATTCGCCCGTACATGATCGCGGCCGGGCCCTTGATCACTTCCAGACGCTCCACATTCGCCATTTGCCGGGTACCGATCGACGCATATTGGCTATCGACGCGAAAACCGTTGCGAAAATAGGTACTGCTGCGAAAGCCGCGCAGAAAGATGTCGTCCGACAAGCCGCCGGAACCGTGGCTGACCGTGGCGCCTGCCACATTCTTCAACGCGTCGGTCATCTGGATGGTCTGCTGGTCGTTCAACACCGCCTTTGGAATGACCTGGATGTTGACCGGCGTTTCCATCAACGGCGTGTCGGTTTTGGTGGCGCTGGCGGCGGCACGCATCGCATAGTCTTTATTCTCCGGAGCGTAAGCGTCGTAACTCGCCACTCCGACCACCGAAACCGCCGGCAAGGTCAGCGCTGATTGCGGCTCCGCCGGCTTGGCCGGCGCCGATTCGACGGTGAAGCTATGCTCGGCGGTCTTCCTCGCGCTCAAGCCCGAGGTTTGCAGCAAGATTCGCAACGCCTGCTCCGGCGTATAGTGACCGGACAGCGGCGCGGAGCGCAGTTTGGCAACCAATTCCGCCGGATACAGTAAACGCAGATCGGCCTGATCGGCCAATTGGGTCAACGCGCCGTCCAGGGCTTGCGCCGGAATGTCGAACGATTGCGGGTCGTCGGCCAGCGCCGTCAAACTGGCGCCGCCGATCAGCAAGGCCGAGACGATGCGGCCGAGCCGGGACGCGCCGGCAGGCGATGGTGGATACGGGCGGGGGTACCGTAGAGATGTCATTACGAATCCTTAACGTTAAGGCGGCGCCAATGCCGCGTCTTCGTTAAGACGGACGAGTGGAAAAATCTTGTAACGAACACCGAAATTTCTTGATGGTCGGCCGCGTCAAC
>NZ_JBYMAP010000247.1:0-5678 GCF_057766305.1 Methylomonas sp. BG-2
GCATTCGCGTAGGCGCTGGGCGCGTTTACGCAACTCGGCAATCCGTTCCTGCGTGGTAGGCAACATCACGCCACCTCCCGTTCGAACGGCACTACCGCGAAGTCTTCAATGCCGGAGTTAATGGTGATGCCGGCGATGCCTTGCACGGCTTTGGGGTCGGCCAATACCGCTTCCTTGTTCAGTTCGTCCTTGGTGCGGATAAAGCGAGATAGGCCTAAGTTGCGCAGCGTTTCCAGCACCTTATCTACAGACCGCACGCCGACGCTGGGCGGGCGCTGGCGCCAGCTGACTTCGCCGGTAATCAAATTCGCAGTCTTGCCGCCGTCCTTGCATAGCTCGGCCCGGTTGGCTTCGCACCAAGTTTGAATGCCGGTCACCAGGCTATCGATGCGGGTTTTCAGTGCTTCGATTTGGCCCTTGCGGCTGTCGGTAATCGCGGCGATTTCGTCGTTCAGCTCAGTTTCGATGCGGGTCAGTTCGCGTTGGGTATCGCCCAGCAGGCGAATCGCGGCCATGGTTTGGTCTTTGTCTTGGCAGACGTAGGACGCTGCCGGGGCTTTGTGTTTTTTGGCCATGTTGGCTCCTGTGAGTAGGGTGGGCATGCAATGCCCACGCGGGTTTAATCGATATCGGTGGGCACAAAAACCGTGCCCACCCTACGAGGTGTCGTTTGGCGCAACGCCGCCTTTCCAATTGGCCGGCGGCTTGGATTTGGTTTTGGTTTGCGCCTGGGCGGCGAGACTTGCGACCGATACCGGCGCGCCGCCGACATTGCTACGGTTGCGTTGTTGCTCGATTTTGTTTTGCTCCAGCTGCGCCGCTGCCCGCTCGCCGCGGCCGGCGATCATGCTCAGCAAATAGCCGTTGCCTTTCAGCGGCAGTACCAGGGTTTCCGGGCGGTTGACGACCAGCTTCATCATTTCCGCTTCCCAAATCGCCGCCGGCGCGGAGTAAACGATGCCGTTGCGCTTGATCTGCGCGTCCTTGATCAGCGGCACCAGTTCCTTGGTCAAGGCCAGGCGGCGGCTCCAGCGCAGTTCCTGTTTGACTGGCTTGAACAACTCCAGGTAGCGCAACAGTGCACCGACCAGGCTGATCGGCAGGCCGTTGAGCAAACCGGTCAATTCGTTGCCGGCCGCCACTTCCAGCGCTTGAACGATATCGACGTCCTTGCCGCAGTACGGGCACGGAATGACGCAGCTGTTACTCACAAGCGGCACTCCAAACCGGCGACGACCATGATCGGCGCCGACCATTGGCAATACGCTAGATACAAGAACGCGGCCCAGCCGATCGCGGCCAGCCAGCGGGTATCGGTGAGCTGGTGGCGTAGGTGGTCTTCTTCGCCGAGCAGGTCGTCGATGATACGGTCGTGCCCGGACAGGCGTTGGTCGCGTTCGATTTGCCGGCGGCGCCGGCGTTGTTCGAGGATGTGATTAACCAATGGCATGGCGTGCTCCTATTTAGTCGAAAGCCCAGTCGGACTGCACGCGGCCGCGCAACCGGTGGTGCGGTTTGTGGCATTGCCGGGCCACCAGCCGCTTGAACTGGTGGGTCTGGCGCTTGGTTTTGCCGGCGAATTCGCCGCGCAAGAATCGTTGAGCGAGAAGGTTGTTCATGGGGCCTCAATGGCGGGTCACCGTCTCGGCCAGCGAGATATGCCGGCCGTGCTCTTGTAGATAGCGCTCGGCGTTGGCGATCATCGCTTCGCCGATCACCGCCGACGGCGCGTTACGCTCGCCGGGGTTAGTGATTTCTGTGCCTTCGATTTCCACACCGTGTTCGGTGTCGCGGATTTTGATTAGGAAGATAGCCATCAGTGGTCATCCTCGTTTGCTATCGCACAATCGATTTCGAAATCCAGGTCCTTGCCGTTCAACACGATGTTTTCAGGCGTCATGCCCGCAAAAACTCCACCGGCCTCAATTGCGTCCAGCGGGCGCTGGCGCAGGTAGTGATACCGTTCGGCGTAGGTGTGTGATGGCGGTTCTTGCGACTGTTCTTCTACGAACTCCAATGCGGCAGGCGGCAAACGAGAAATCACGGCGTGCATGCAGCAACATGGGCAGGAATCGAATGTAACTTCGCTTCCTTTTGGGCTTTGGTGAGTGATAGTGCCAAGGGTGCCGGCCTTTACCAGCCAGTACGCGTTGGCGGCATCTCGTGTTAGCCGTATTCGGCAACCCTTCCAATCGCGTTTTAGTTTTGGCGGGTTAATAGTGACGACGCTCATAAGACCCCCTACGCTACCGATTGCAGGCACAACGCCTGTTTGGCCACCGCATCCACGAGCGCCACGTTCAGGTCGCGACCGTTGCGGAATTGGGTGATGGCGGCGATCAAGCCCTCTATCAGCATCCGCGCCGATCCCTTGCTGTAGGCATACAAGCGCTTGACCACCTCGTCGGATACGTCCTCGTCGCCAAACGCGGCTTGGGTTAATGCGGCGGCATCGTCGGCGGTGATGCCTTTGACGGTCTCCGGCCAGAAGCCGGTTCGGCTGCGTATTTGGTCGAATTGGCCATGGGCCGGGCGGATCAGGCCGGTCAGGTGCTCGGTGCCGGCCAGCACGATGCCGATGTTGGCGAGGTCCCGCAGCCGGCGCAGGGTATGCAGCACGTGCGGTGTTAGCGTGTCGGCTTCATCCACAATCAACAGGCTGTCGGTGTTGGCCAGGCTATCGACCGTGGCGCGAAACTTGTCGTCGATGCTGCCTTTGCCCTCGTAGCCGGCCACGGTGCGGGCCAACAGCTTGATCAGGCTTTGCACTGTCATGGTCGGCGTGGCTTCGATCAGGTAGGTGTTGGGCGTGGTGCGTTGGTAATGCTTGACGGCAAAGGTCTTGCCGGTGCCGACGAAGGCGGACAGCACCGCAAAGTTGCGGTAGCGACGGGCCATTTGGCAGGCGGTCAAGGCCAGGCGGAACACGCTGGTCTCGACCGGCGCCACGGTGTCGCTGGCGGTGTCGTCGGCATGTTTCATGGCATTCGCGACGTTGACCAGCATCTTGCTGGGGCTGGTGGCATAACTGCCGCCCAGGATTTGGCTCAGCGTGCTGGCCGAGACCCGGGCCAGCCTGGCCAGCGCGGCTTGTTTGTAGTCGCGCTCGGCCAGCCAGGCTTTGATCTGTTCGATCAAGCCGATATCGTCCGGCGTGTAGTGTTGTGGGTAGCTGCTCATCGCGCTACCTCCGCCGCTGCTGTCGATAAGCGGTCCGCATGGCAAAAAAACCGACCGTCGCCATCGTGGACAGCCAGCCGGCCATCCGCAGCCAAACCCACCAGGACGTAACGGCCGTCCTTCTGCGACAGGTCGGCCGCGTAATACGTGATGGCCTCGAACACGATTTGCGCGCGCCTCACGCGCCGCGCATAGAGGTCTACAGAGCGGCTCATAGGAACACCCGGCCTTCGGCATCGCGGAGGGTGTCGATGTAGTCGTCGAAGTCGTGGTAGAAATCGACGAGATTGGTAACCTGGGTGATCGCCAGAAACTCTCGATCTAGCTTGCCCGTGAAGCGTTCGATCTTGCTTTTATGCCTTGGCTTACCTGGAGCGGTGCGCAAACATTCGGCAAAGGCGTTTTCAAAATCCAGCGCCACAAGTTCGTCGTTATCGACATTCATTGTGATGACAATCCAAAGGCACTTGGTTGCCAGTTGGTGCTCCAGCTGTGGTTCAACGCGAAACGCGTCGATAATGGTGCTTGCGCTCATGGGGTTACCTCACTCAAAGTTAAAAAGATCAATCTCAATGGTTTCCGGCAGCGCCGGGGTTTGGTCCAACAGGGTTTGCGCCTCGCTGGCGACGGCGTCGGCGTCGATCACCAGGCCGGCGCGGGCGTTGAGTTCGTCCACCTTGCGCTGCAAGCGTTTGCGCTGGTCTTCCACCCGCTTGTCGCGGCGCTCTTCCAACCGGCTCTTGTCCACGGCATCTACGCTGTTGATCAAATGCGCGTCGCAGATCCAGCGACCGTCCTGAGTGCGGATGACGGCGACGCGGTTGTCCATCAGGTCGTACTCCAGCACTACCGGCATGTGGTTGTAGGCGTGCAGGTCCGGATGGCCGTATTGGCGCTTGTTGTGGGTGATGCTGGCCCGCTTGACGGTCAGCACTACCGCTTGGCGTTTCATTTCCAGCAAGTCGGCATGCGGCGGCAGCGGCGACAACTCGCCCCACACCTGGGCGCGGCTGACGTGCTTGTTCTCCGGGTGCTGGCGTTGCACGTAACGGGCAATCCAGGCGTTAAAGGCGTCGGCGAACTCCATCAAGGTGGGTGCCTGTAACTGGCCGGCCTTGACGGCCTTGATGGTTTCGGCGCGGGCCTCGTCGCACATGTCGTCGCCGCAGTAAAACGCCGGGCGCCAGGCTTTCAGGAAGTCTCGCTTCACTTCCACAAAGAAGCGCTCTATCCAGCCCTTGCCGTGCGGGTTGCCCGGTATGGCATGAATCACTTCGATGTTGTGGCGGGCATAAAAGCCGGTCATGTCGTCGGACATGAGTTTGTTCTTATGGCCGGAACCGTTATCGACGTAGAGGAACAGGGGTACGTGGTTCCAGCGGGCGAAGGTTTCCGCCCACAAATTCTGAACCGCCGTGGTGCCTTCGTGCTCGTCAGCCCGCCAGCCGACCGGATAACGGCTGCGCAGGTCCATCGCCACCGTCAATTCCGGCCGCCAGGGAAACTTGCCGTCGATGGGGTTGACCAGGTAGATATCGGCCATGTAACCGTCGGCCACGTACACGTCGCCCGGCAAGGCGCGCTCGGTGCAGCGGCGGATGTAGGCCTTCTCGGTCAAGCGATACAGCTTGCGGCCGATGCGCGCCGGGCTGTGGCGGCCGAGCATGGCCGGCACGCTGCCCAGGTAATGCCGCACTTGGTCGTAGGTGCAGGCGAAACCGTCTACTTCCGCCAGTTGCCGCCAGACGACGGACATTTCCGGCTGGCTGGGCTGGTTGTAATACTCCAGCGCAGGCCCCCACCAGGCCGGTTGTTCGGTGACGACGCGACCCTTGTGTTGCTCCAACAGATCGACTCTACCGCCGCCGGCTTTGACCACCTTCAACCATTCGAACAACACGCTGCGGGTCGGCGCGGCGCGGTTAGCTTTGGCGGCGGTCTTCATCGCGTTTTGTAGGTAGGCATGCAGCGCGCCGGTTTCCGCTTTTGCCAAAAGGGTTTCAATGGCTTTGTTGGCGCTAAAGCCGTTGCTCTCCATATCCAGAATGGTGTTGACGATATCGAACCGCGCCGTGGCGACCGCGCGCTGGCTGTCGTTGGCCTCTTTCCAAGGGTCGCGCTGGCGTAGCGCGATGACCTGGGCAGTGGGGCGCACGGCGAGGCTGTTATCGGCCATCCTGTGTACGAGTGGGTTGGTTGCCATGATGCATGCCCTCTACTTGTCCTTTTTCGGGCGTCCTGGGCGGCGTCCATTGGCATCAATGCGTTTCTGTTCGCGCAATGCCTTGGCGGCCGCATCTTTTGATTGCAGCATGTCGTAGTCCAACAGCCAGCGTTGAGCCTCCTCGTCCGTCAGCATGTGCTTGCTGGTAATCGTATCCGGCAGGTCAACAGGACTGGACGTACGCAATTCATTGACCAGAGATGCGGCTCGGGCGGCAATGACATTGGCGGTTATCCAAATCTGTTCGATGCGCAGGTCTTTTTCGGCGTTTTCA
>NZ_JBYMAP010000248.1:0-5637 GCF_057766305.1 Methylomonas sp. BG-2
GCGTCCATACCGCGTCTTCGTTGCAAGGCTCGCCAATGATGCAAAAGGACAGACTTTGGGAAGGTAACAGGTACGCGATACTGGGAGGCAGAGATTCAACCCGAATAGTCATGGAGTGGCTTTCGTCCGCCCGAAGATTTTGCCCAGTCAAACTGAATATCGCCAAAACCAACAGCCGTCGAAACGGCCGCGATTTAAATTCAAACAACATTTCCATAAATCCCTCACTTATTAAGATGACATCGTAGCGTATCACAGGCGGCATATCTTGAATGTTAAATTTGTATGGCAAAGAACTACCTGTAAGCCAATACTTTGGAGATGTCGAAATCTAACGAATATTTCAATGCGTTCAAACCGCATGCTTAATGTCAAACGCAACGCAAATCCGTTGCTGGTCGGAATTGAACGGAATCGTCCGGTGAAATAATGAAGATGGGAACAACACCGAATCGCCGACTTTTTGATCGACGATTTGGGTCTGGAAATCGTCGTGTAGGCGCGGGTAGTCGTCGCCGTCGGTTACAAATTCGAAGCTGCCTTCCCCGGCAGATCATTGCCTTCGGGTTCGGTTTGTTTCACGGTTTGAGCTTTGCCGGTGGCCTGCTAGATAGTATCGCGGGGCTACCGGCACTAAGCATACTCCAGCGACTCGGCTCGGCTCGTTGCTAATCGGTATCTTCGGCCTGCTGTATTGCTATTATTCGATTAGCGCGGCATTGGCCTGACGATCTTGGCTTGAGACTTCGCCCAAGCCTGACGGCCATATACAAACGACACGCCTTGCAGCCAGACATTGCCAATCCGCGCCAAGCATGCCAAATTGACGGCATGCTTAAATCATCAACCAATCCGCTCGAACCCGCCGAACAACCGGTCACCACCCTGCACGGCATCGGCGCGCAATCGGCCGCGCGCCTGGAAAAGCTAGGCATACGCAACTTGCGGGATTTATTGTTTCATCTGCCGCTGCGCTATCAGGACCGCAGCCGGATCACGCCGATCGGCGATTTGTTACCCGGCACCTCGGCACTGGTCTGCGGCACGGTGGAATTTATAGACGGCATCCAACGCGGCCGGCCCAGCTTGATTTGCCGGATCGGCGACGCCAGCGGCAGTCTGTCGCTGCGGTTTTTTCATTTCTCGGTGCAACAAAGTCAACAACTCAAACCCGGCACCCTGATCGGTTGTTACGGCGAATTGCGTTACGGCTACTCGGGTTTGGAAATGGTGCATCCGGAATATCGGGTGGTGCAAAATCCCGAGCAACTCTGCGAATCAACGCTGACGCCAGTCTACCCGTTAACCGAAGGCGTGCCGCAAACCACGTTGCGCAAGGCGGTCAAACAAGCGCTGACATTATGTTTGACGCAAGGCGGCGTCCGTGACTGGCTGCCGGCCGCCGTGCTCGCCCGCCACGGCTTCCCGTCATTGGCCGAGGCCTTGCAAACGCTGCACAATCCACCGCCGCGCTTAAACCTCGCCGAGTTCAGCGAAGGCAAGTCCCCTGCCCTGCGGCGGCTCGCCTTCGAGGAGTTTCTGGCTCATCACCTGGCGCTACTGCAAGGCAAACAAGGTTTTAAGCGCTGGCGAGCGCCGGAATTTCAATTCGACGCCGTCGCCAAGCAAGCCTTTATCGAACGATTGCCGTTTCGTCTGACCGGCGCCCAGCAGCGGGTTAGCGCGGAAATCCAAGCCGACTGCGAGCAAGCTCAACCGATGCTGCGCCTGGTGCAAGGCGACGTCGGCTCGGGCAAGACCGTGGTCGCCGCGCTGGCGGCCTTGATGGCGCTGCACAGCGGCTACCAGGTAGCGGTGATGGCGCCGACCGAGCTGTTGGCCGAGCAGCATTTTCGCAATTTCACCGTCTGGTTTGCCGACACCGGCTATCCGGTGCATTTCTTGACCGGCCAACTCAAGGGCAAGGCCAGACAAGCCACGCTGCAAGCCTTGGCCGACGGCGGCGCCGGGATCGCGGTCGGCACTCACGCGCTGTTTCAGGACCAGGTGCGATTTCACCAGTTGGGCTTGATTGTCATCGACGAGCAGCACCGCTTCGGCGTGCAGCAACGCTTGGCCTTGCGGGAAAAAGGCAGCAACACCGGCATGCGCCCCCACCAGTTGGTGATGACCGCAACGCCGATTCCGCGCACGTTAGCGATGCTGCAATACGCCGATCTGGATATTTCGATCGTCGACGAACTGCCGCCTGGCCGCCGCCCGGTGACGACCAGCGTCCTGCCCGCCGACCGGCGCGAGCAAATCATTGCCCGCATCGGTCACTGGGTCGCTCAGGGCCGCCAAGCCTACTGGGTGTGCACCTTGATCGAGGAATCCGAGCAAATGCAGTGCGAGGCCGCCGAAAAAACCGCGGTTTTGTTGACCCAAGCACTGCCGGCGGTACGGATTGGATTGGTACACGGCCGCATGAAGGCGGCGGACAAGGACGCCGCGATGCAAGCGTTCAAGTCTCACGAATGCGACTTGCTGGTGGCGACCACGGTGATCGAGGTCGGCGTGGACGTACCCAACGCCGGCTTGATGATCATCGAAAACGCCGAGCGCTTGGGCTTATCGCAACTGCACCAGTTGCGCGGCCGAGTCGGCCGCGGCGACCAGGAAAGCTTTTGTGTCTTAATGTATCAAGCGCCGTTATCGCTGCTGGGCAAGCAGCGTCTGGGTATTTTGAAGGAAAGTCACGACGGCTTCGTGATTGCCGAAAAAGACCTGGAATTGCGTGGTCCAGGCGAGGTGATGGGCAGCCGTCAGACCGGCCAGATCCAGTTTAAAATCGCCGACCTGGGCCGCGACCGGGACCTGCTGGATTTGGTGGCACCCACGGCCGCGGAATTGCAACAGCTGGCGCCGGAAGCCGTCGCACCGCTGATAGAACGCTGGATAGGCCGCAACCAAACCGGCGAAATCGGTTTGATGCATGCGCCTTGACGGATGCGTCTGTCGGCCTGCCATGTCGGGCAAGATCGAAACCAACTTGGGTTTTAAACAGCGCCGAGTTCTACGAAAACGTCGCGGAGTCCGGTATTAGCCTTCGCACCAGAGATTATTTAAATCGACCCGGTAAAGTGTCGCGGGCTGAGGGGTTTGCAAACCCTGTAATTTGTTTTTCAGGCTTGCCGGCAAGAATGTCGCGGTACTTAAAACAAACTTGAGTAAGGTCTGGCTATATCCGCTATCCGCCGGCGCTAAAAGCGTTCCGTCCCGCCAACAGTTTGGCACTTTATCCAGCTTAATATCTCTGGGACTCCATCCCAAGGTCTCTCGATCAATAATTGCGTAGGCTTCCTGAGTATTCAACAACGCCAGTTCGGCGGGAATTTCAGCGAAATCGTTGATTTGTAGCCGTTCACAGGTATTACCGCCCAACAATGCATAAATACAGGCGATATTGCGATTATTGACCGAACCTAAAACCAGCCTTTGCGGGTGTTGTTCGGCAAAGCTTAGCAAGCCTCGACTATTCGCGGTAAAAACTTGGTAAGCGTGCTGTTCCAAAAACGACAAACCCATGCCGCCGGCCAGCGCTAAAAAGATCAAGAAATTGCCAAGTTTACGCGGCAAACGTTGAATCGCAATCGCGGCGAATACTGCAATCGGCGCTAGAAACAAGGTTAAGTAATTGGATTGCTTCATCGCGAATTTTAGCGGTGCCAACGACACCGGAAAAAACGACAACACCAATAGTAAGGAAACCAACCAATAAGCCGCATACGTTACAGCGGCATCCGCTCGCCCGGAAACCATGGCTTTAGTCATCACGCATATTCCGGCCAACGCCAAAATCGGTATTAACCAAGTGTGCTTAATATCGAAAAACAAATAATAAAAATAGTACCAGGGACTATCTTCGCCTTGGTTTCCGCCAATAAAGCTGCGATTAAGCTGACCGATGACGGTTTTAAACGCATGAAATGGATCGCCCGCAATAAATGTCATCAGCGCAAAATGAGCCAATAACATCACCAGTCCGCCAAAAATCAAATAAATCCAGCCGGACTTCCAACAACGAAAGATCAGCGGGTATAAAAGAAACGCACCAAAGGTTAATGCCGCTAACTCCTTCACCCAAAACACGCAACCTAATGCGATACCGGTCAGAAAATAAGTCCATTTATTTCCGGTTGTTTCGGCCTTAAAGAACGCAATGAAACTAAGGGTGAGAAACATCGACACCACGGGGTCGGCATGTAGCCGGGTGGAAACGGCCACATGCAGAGGCATTAAAGCCAGAAACAATGCCGCGTAAATGGCCGTTTTAGGGTTGATTCCATTCCAAACAAACCGAAATACCAAACCTATCTCGATTAATGAACATAACAAAGGCCACAAATTGGCTGTAAAAAGATTCACGCCGAGTAAATAGAGAATAAAACCCGACGGAATATTGTAACCATAGCGTAACGCGCCGTTGTAATTCGCGCTGGCCCATTCGCCGTAGGCAACATCCAGCGAGCGGCGCAGATAAACGAGGTCGTCGGAACCGAAAGGCCCGTTAAAAAACACCAACCTTGTTATCAAGGCGATCGACAGGATAATGAATAGGTACAGAACAAAGCTGTATTGCCGGCCCGAATTAGCGATGGATAAGTTTGTAATCATTATCAGCGAATCTCTTCAATAAAGAACCGTGGCCGTTGCTTGGTTTCCATATAAACCTTGGACAAATATTCGCCTAATATGCCTATGCTCAATAACTGAATACCGCCTATAAAATAAATGGGTAACACAGTGGATGCCCAACCAGGAATGGTTGCTTCCAAAGCGAATTTAGCCACAAATATCCAAACCACCATGGCCAAACTCGCCAAGCTTACGCCAAGACCAATCCATGTAATCATCCGCAACGGCACAACGCTGAACGAAGTAATACCGTCGGCCGCCAGCGCCAACATTTTACTTAACGGATACTTGGACTCGCCGGCAAATCGCTCGCCGCGTTCGTAATAGACGATCGCGGTATTAAACCCGAGCTGAGGAATGATGCCTCGCAAAAACAGGTTAACTTCGTTGAAATCTTTAAGACAACCGATCACCCTTTTGCTCATTAATCGATAATCAGCATGGTTATAAATAATATCGACGCCCATAATTTTCAACAGCTTATAGTAAAGCTGCGCGGTCACTCGCTTAAAAAAAGTATCGGTATCCCGCGAGGATCGGACGCCATATACGATTTCGCAACCTTCATTAAATTTATAAATCATGTCCTTGATGACATGGATATCATCCTGCAGATCGGCATCGATCGATACAATGGCTTCGCCATCCGCATTAAATAGCCCGGCAATTAACGCGTTCTGATGGCCGCGATTTCTGGATAATTTAACGCCTCGAATACAAGCATTCTCTTGATTAAATTTCGAAATCAGCTCCCAGGTCTTATCCCTACTGCCATCGTCAACGTAATAGATAAAGCTGTCCGGCGACACCAATTCAAGCTCTTGCATCTCCTTCATTAAGGCCAGCAACCGGCTATTGGTTTCGGGTAACACCTCTTCTTCGTTGTAGCAAGGCACCACAATCGACAATTTAGTATTATTGAAAGACGGAATAGGCTTAACAATACCTTCTATCATTGAAGTCTCCGGCGCAGGAGTACGCTTCCTAAAAATTACTATT
>NZ_JBYMAP010000249.1:0-5603 GCF_057766305.1 Methylomonas sp. BG-2
TTTTTGCTTCATTTATATTGAAACAATATCGAGAGATGCTCGAAGAGCAATATCCGTTGTTGGTTAAAGGCGAAAATCCGGTGTTATCGATGACTGATTCGCCCGCCAGTAGTCTTTGGATACGCAAAAAATAAGGTATTCGTTGATGGTACCGAAATCTGTCGGCAATGCCTGTGCCGTTTTGTAAGGTCGCAGCGTCCAAGTTTTAGGTTTCGGCGTCTTCTTCTTTCTGGCGTTTCTCCAGCAACCCTTGCTCGCGCAGCATGGCCTTGAAACCCTTCATCACCGGTCTGGAGAGTGCCGTTTCGGCGAACAGGCGCTTTTCGTAAATCCGGTTTTTTAAGTCTTCGTCGTCCGGCGCGGCGCGGGCGGTCGCGATCAATGCATGCAACTCCGGCTCCAACAACTGGCCGGGCAGGTGGCGGATTTGGTCGTACAGCAAGCTCATCACGACTTTTTCGTCGGCGCGCATTTTGCACTTACCGTCGATTATTTTCAGCATGACCGTCACCGCGCAATCGACGTGCAGTGGGGGCAGTGGGTGCGCCGCCAGCCAGGCGGCAACGGTTTCCGGCGTCATCCGACCGCCTCGCCGCCGGCAAGCCGTTTGGCGTAATCCCGCAGAGATTCCTCGACCGCCATATAGGCATAATCGGCCACCGCCGCGACGCCGATCGCATTCACTTTGGCGGTCGGGCCGTCGCCGATCCGCGCCACGAACACCGCATCGCAATCCTTGATGGTTTCCAAGATGCCGGCCAGCGCGTTTTGATCGCCGTGCTGGCCGTGGCAGTAATTGTCGACATCGCGGCTTTCCAGGTGCTCGCAACTGTCCGGCGTCAGCCGGTAAATCGCAAAGTGTTTGGCGTGGCCGAAATGTTCGTTGATCGAGATGCCGTCCTTGGTGGCAACGGCAATTTGCAGCGGAGTCTCGCTCATCGGCGAACTCCAGGCGCCGAGGGCAGCGTGCGGCGGTGAGTTGGGCGGTTTGTCATGGCGATTCCGGGGGTGTACAAGGTACTAGCGATTAAGCAAGAGCAATACCAAGCCGGGGAATGCCGGCCCGCCGAGATTTGCCAGGCGTCGGCGCGTGGCGGTCTCGACAATTGTCGGATTCGCGACAAGTCGTTTCGGGGTTCGATTCGGAAGGGGTTTTTGCCTATACTGCCGGCATTGCCAATCAACCCATTCCCGGAATGACGACCACTTTAATCCAGATGACCGTGCTAATGCTGTGCGGCGCGGCCTGGAGCGTGCTATGCCCGAATAAACTCGCGGCCGACCAAACCCGTCTGGTGTTGACCAGCGTTGTTTACTATTTCTTGTTGCCGGCCATGGTGTTGGAGGTGCTGTGGAAGGCCGACATTGGCTGGCAGTCGCTGAAATTCAGCCTGTTGGGTTGCTCCAGCATCTTGCTGGCGGTTGCCGTCAGCGGTTTGCTCGCCAAGCTGCTTCGTTTCAAGCCTTCCCAGGCCGGCGCGATGATACTGGCGGCGGCGTTTCCGAATACCACCTACCTGGGCCTGCCGGTATTGGAGCAGGCCTACGGCACTTGGTCGCGCTCGGTGGTGATACAAATGGATTTGTTCGCGGCGGCACCGATGGTATTCACGGTCGGTATCCTGCTGGCGCGTCACTACGGCGCCGCCGAAAATGAGCAGCCCAAGTCCTGGCTGGGGTTTTTTAACGCCCCGCCGTTTTGGGCGGCCTTGCTGGCGGTGGTTTTGAATCTGAATCAGGTGGCCGCGCCGTTGTGGTTGGCCGGATTGCTGACGATGTTGTCGGCGGCGGTGGCGCCGCTGATGATCTTTTCGCTGGGTCTGGCCTTGAGCTGGCGAGCGGTGCGTTGGCGCAATCTGCCGTACATCTTGCCGGTGGTGTTGATCAAGTTAATGTGGTTCCCCTGGGCCGGCATGTACATCGCCGATGCGCTGCAACTCGAAAATCCATTTCGGGCGGCGGCGATTCTGGATATCGCGATGCCGAGCATGGTGCTGGGGGTGGTGTTGTGCGACCGCTTCCAGCTGGATAGTTCGTTGTATGCCACGGCGGTGACCGTCACGACCGGACTGAGTTTGTTGAGTTTACCGTTCTGGTTCGAGGTGTTATGAAAGTCGTTGCCGAAGTGTTTTCGCAGGGTGAGGAAGTCGTCACCGGCCAAGTGGTCGACAGCAATGCCGCCTGGTTATCGCAACAACTGATGGAACTGGGTTTCCGCGTGACTCGACACACGGCGGTCGGCGATAAATTGGAGGATTTGGTGGCCTTGGTTAGGGAGATTGCCGGTCGCGCCGATTGCTGCGTCTGTACCGGTGGCTTGGGACCCACCGTCGACGATCTGACCGCCGAAGCGGTCAGCATCGCCGCCGATTTGCCGCTGGTGCTGGACGAGCAAGCCCTGAGTCACATCGAACGCTACTATGCCAATCGGCAGCGAGCGATGCCGGCCGCCAATCGCAAACAGGCGTATTTACCACGCGGCGCGGTGCGTATCGATAATCCGGTTGGCACCGCGCCGGGTTTTGCGTTGCAAATCGGCCACTGTTGGTTTGCGTTTTTGCCGGGGGTGCCGATGGAAATGAAAACGCTGTTCGCCGACGTTGGCCAGCGGCTGCGGGAACGTTTCACGTTGCGGCCGGATCGTTTGGTGGTGTTGCGTAGCGTCGGCATCGGCGAATCGGCGATACAACAAGCGTTGCTGGGCTTCGTTTGGCCGACCGGCGTGCAATTGGGATTCCGGGCCGCGCCGGACGAGGTGCAGACCAAGCTGTTGTTTCCGGCCGGTTTTCCGCTTGCGGATGTCGAGGCCTTGGTTGCGCGGGTCGGAAACGCAGTCGGCGACTTCGTGTTTGCGATCGACGGCCTGGACGGTGTGGTTGGCGGCGATTTGCTCACGGTGATCGACAAATCACTGCCGGTGGGTAGTCGGGTGGCTTTGCTGGAAACCGCCAGCGGCGGCTGGCTGGCGGCCAAGTGTCAGCCTTACGACTGGCTGGATTCGACCTTCGTTTGCCGCGATGCGGCTCAAGCCGGCCGGCAACTCGGGGTTTCGTTCGAGAACGAGCCTCTCGAATTCGCCGCGCAACGACTGGCCGAAAGCTTGCGCGCGCGCGGCGCCGACCTGGCCTTGGTGCAACTGTATCGGGGCAGCCTGGACGATTACCGCAACCGCGACGCCGCCATCGTCCTTTATAATGGCCTGCTAAGCCCCGCTGGCTGGTATTGTAAACAGCACACCCTAGCCGGCACCGCAGCCACCAAACAAACCCAATCAGCCTGGCTGACCCTGGATCTACTCCGCCGCTACCTACAACAGTTATGCCTTTAATCCGCCTGACCAACGTTTCCATCGCCTTCGGCACCCATGCCTTGCTCGATCATGCCGATTTTCAGCTCGATCCCGGCGAACGGGTCGGTCTGCTGGGCCGCAACGGCGAGGGCAAATCGACCTTGATGAAAATCATCGCCGGCGATATTCACGCCGACGGCGGCGAGATTTGGAAGCAGCCGGAATTGCGGTTGGCTTGGTTGGAGCAGCAGCCGAATCTGAATGACGGCGATACCATCTACGAAGCGGTAGCCGGCGGCCTGGGCGAATTGGGCGCATTGATTGCCCGCTACCACGATTTGTTGACGCATATGGACGGCAGCGAAGCGGGATTGGACGCGCTGGGCGAGGTGCAGCACAAATTGGAAGCCGCCAACGGCTGGCAGTTTCAACAGCGGGTCGAGGCGGTATTGAGTCGTTTGCAACTGCCGGCCGATGTCAAGGTCAGCAGCTTGTCCGGCGGCTGGAAGCGGCGGGTGGCCTTGGCGCGGGCCTTGGTGATCGATCCGGAGGTGTTGCTGCTGGACGAGCCGACCAACCATTTGGATTTCGAAAGTATCGCGTGGCTGGAAGAACAGCTGCTGAACTTCGCCGGCGCGGTACTGTTCGTGACTCACGATAGGGCGTTTTTGCAAAAATTGGCGACCCGCATCATCGATCTGGATCGCGGCCAATTGACCTCGTGGGCCGGCAATTATCAGGATTATCTGGTGCGCAAGGCGGCGACGCTGGAAGACGAAGCCAATCAGAATGCCGAGTTCGACAAGAAACTGGCGAAGGAAGAAGTGTGGATCAGGCAGGGCATCAAGGCTCGCCGAACCCGCAACGAAGGCCGGGTGCGGGCCTTGAAAAAATTGCGCGCCGAACGCGCCGAGCGCCGCAATACCCAAGGCACCGCCAAACTGTCGCTGAACAAGGGCGAGGTGTCGGGCAAGAAGGTCATCGAAGCTGTTGATGTTCAGTTTGGCTACGGCGACCGAACCATCATCTGCGATTTCTCGATCCGCATCGATCGCGGCGACAAGATTGGTCTGATCGGCAACAACGGCGCCGGCAAATCGACCTTGTTGAAACTGTTGCTCGGTCAGTTGCAGCCGACGCAGGGCACGGTGGAGCTGGGTACCAATCTGCAAATCGCCTATTTCGACCAGCTGCGCGAACAGCTAGACCCGGAAATCTCGGTGGCCGACAGCGTGCTCGACGGCGGCGAATTCATCGATTTGCCGGGCGGCCGCCGCCACGTGATGAGTTATCTGGCCGACTTCTTGTTCGCGCCGGCCCGCGCCCGCTCGCCGGTCAAGAGCTTGTCCGGCGGCGAGAAAAACCGCTTGCTGCTGGCGCGTTTGTTTACCAAGCCGGCCAACCTGATCGTGATGGACGAACCGACCAACGACCTGGATTTGGAAACCCTGGAAATCCTGGAAGAAAAACTGGTCGAGTATCAGGGCACGCTATTGCTGGTGAGCCATGATCGGGAGTTTCTCGATAACGTGGTCACCAGCGTGCTGGTGTTCGAGGGCGAGGGCAGGGTAGGCGAGTACATCGGCGGCTATGCCGACTGGTTGGCGCTTGCCGAACGCAACAAGAAACAGGAAGCCGAAGCGGTGAAAATCGCCGACGCGGCGGCCAAAAAAGACAAGCCCAAATCCACGCCGACGAAGAAGCTCAGTTTTAAGGAACAGCGCGAACTGGAACAACTGCCGGAGCGCATCGAACAACTGGAAAGCCGCCAAGCAGAACTGACCGCGACGATTGGCGGCGGCGAGTTTTACAAGCAAACTCAGGAGGCCGTCGCCGCCAGTCTGGCGGAATTGCAGGCGGTCGAAACCGAACTGGCCGCCGCATACAGCCGCTGGGACGAGCTGGATGCGTTGCAGGGCTGATCGATCCGAACCGCTGCCGTTCTAGCGGCGGCGCTAAATGCCGTCGTAATAGACTTCGGCAATAAAAGGAATGTTGACTCTTTTTAACCAGCCGCCGGTGCCCTTGTTGTTAATGTGGCCCTGACTGGTTTGGGTCTTGGCGGTAATGTCGTAGAGGGCCTCGAAACCGTTGCCCAATGCCAGGCGAACGTCCGGTCTGGAACCTTTGCCGCCGCCTCGACCCTTGAACGAGTGGCTAAAGCCTGAATCGGAGTCCGCGACTTGTAGTTCGGTGGCGAAATTGAAATCGTCCCAATCGCCATAATCCTCGACCCAAATGTCGTCATTTTGGTCCAGTAGTTGATAAGTGCGCTCCTCGATCGCCGAACCGTAGGACGCTTTGAAAATTCTGA
>NZ_JBYMAP010000250.1:0-5531 GCF_057766305.1 Methylomonas sp. BG-2
ATTTTGGTTACCGTAGCGGATCGCCTTTCCTGGCGGCGATGACCGTCGAGTCCCAATAGCGCCCGATCTTCAGTCGCCTCGGCCGGTTTCCGGGACGCCCGTGCTGTTGGCGGTGAGCCATCTGGCGGGCGGCGAGCCCGTTCAGTATACTGACACGGCTGTCGGCAGGGGGCCGACGGCGGCGGCATTAGGAGGATGCGGCCTTCATGCGTCCCAGGACGGGATTTAGCCAGACCGGGAAGGACAACATGTCCAGTTTACGTATCGCGGCACTCGCCACTGTCGCGGCAATCGGTATCGCCGCCGTCGGATTTCAGTTTCGGCACCCCGAGCCGCCGCCGAGCCAACTCAAGCTCTACGGCAACATCGATATTCGCCAAGTCGAACTCAGCTTTCACGATTCCGAACACGTCGCGCAAATCCAGGTGCAAGAGGGCGAGCGGGTCAAGCGCGGCCAATTGTTGGCGGTGCAGACCCTGGAACGCTTTCAGTATGCCTGGGATGCGGCCCAGGCCCGAGTCGAAGTACAACGCCACGTGGTCGACAAGGCCTTGAACGGCTCGCGGCCGCAGGAGATCGGCAAGGCCGGCAACGATGTCAAGGGCGCCGAAGCGGCTTTGGTGTTGGCGAAGAAGGAACTGGAGCGGATGCGCAACCTAGCCGAGCGCAAATTGACCTCGGTGGAATCGGTCGATCAGGCCAAGGCCGCCTACGACGGCGCCCGCGAGACTTTGCAAGCCCTAAAGGAACAATACCAGTTGACCGCGATCGGCCCGCGCCGCGAGGATATTCAAGCCGCCCAGGCTCAACTGCGCGCCGACGAAGCCGAATTGCTGCTGGCGAAAAAGTCCTGGGAAGACGCCCATCTTTACGCGCCGGCCGATGCCGTCGTCCAAAACCGGATTCTCGAGCCCGGCGACATGGCGAACGCGCAGACGCCGGTGCTGACGCTGGCGCTGACCGAGCCGTTGTGGGTCAGAGCCTACGCCGCCGAGACCGAGCTTGGTAAATTGCGCCACGGCCTGCCGGCCCGTATCGTCAGCGACAGTTTTCCGGACCGGCCTTACGCCGGCTGGGTCGGATATATTTCGCCGACCGCCGAATTCACGCCCAAGTCGGTCGAGACCAGCGAGTTGCGGACCAGTCTGGTCTATCAGGTGCGGATTTACGTTTGTAATGCCCAGGATCAATTGCGTTTGGGCATGCCGGTCAGCGTTGAGATCGATGTCGAAGCGCTGCCGGCCGAGCAACCGGGTTGCGCCGAACGGCCGTGACCGCGCCGACGAACGCGCCGGCGCTCCGGTTCAAAGGCGTCGATAAATCATTCCGGGCCGGCGGCCGCGAAGTGGCGGCCTTGCGCCAGATCGATTTCGAATTGCCCGGCGGCGGCATCACCGCGCTGGTCGGGCCGGACGGCGCCGGCAAGACCACCTTGCTGCGTCTGGCCGCCGGCTTGCTGCTACCGGAAGCCGGGCGAGTCGAAAGCTTCGGCAACGATACCGCGACGGCCGGGCCGCTGCTGCACGCCACGACCGGTTACATGCCGCAGCGCTTCGGTTTGTACGAAGACCTGAGCCTGCGCGAGAACCTGACGTTGTACGCCGATCTGCACGGCATCGCCCAGGCCGACCGGCCCGGCCGCTTCGCCGAATTGCTGGCGATGACCGGACTCGGCAAGTTCGAAAGCCGCTTGGCCGGGCGCCTGTCCGGCGGCATGAAGCAAAAGCTGGGCTTGGCGTGTACCTTGTTGAATCGGCCGCGTTTGCTGCTGCTGGACGAACCCTCGGTCGGCGTCGATCCGCTCTCCCGCCGCGAACTGTGGCATATCATCGACGCGCTGGTCGGCGATCACGGTACCACGGTTTTGCTCAGCACCGCCTACATGGACGAAGCCGAGCATTGTCGGCACGTTATCGTGCTGGATCATGGCCGAATACTCAAACAGGGCGCGCCGGCCGCGCTTCACGAACTGGTACGGGGCGGCGCCTATCGTTTGAGCAGCCCGGTATTGTCGGGTCGGCAACTGCGCCAGCGCGTCGTCGGCAGGCCCGGCGTCATCGATGCGGTGGTGCTGGGCGATGAGGTCCGGGCGGTCTTGGCGCCGGGCGCGGCGCCGGACTGGGGCGCTTGGTTTGCGGCGACCGATCGCGTGGATGCGCGGCCGGTGCCGGCGCGCTTGGAAGATGCCTTCATTTGGCTATTGACCGAGCGCGACGGCGGCCACGGCGTGGTCGAGAACATCTGCCCGCTGTCGGCCACCGGTCCGGCCGCCGCGCCGGTGATCGAGGTCGAGGCGGTGGATCGCTGGTTCGGCGATTTTCAGGCGGTGAAAAAACTTTCCTTCCAGGTCGGGCGCGGCGAAATTTTCGGGCTGCTCGGCGCCAACGGCGCCGGCAAGACCACCACGTTTCGGATGTTGTGCGGCTTGCTGCCGGCCAGTAACGGCAGCCTGAAAGTGGCCGGCGTGGATTTGCGGCAGGCGGCGGCCCAGGCCAGGGGGCGCTTGGGTTATATGTCGCAGAAGTTCTCGTTGTACGGGCAATTGTCGGTGCGGCAAAACCTGGATTTCTTCAGCCACGCCTACGGTTTGCGCGGCGGCGAGCGCCGGGAACGCATCGCCTGGGCGCTCGGCGAGTTCGGTTTGACCGAGTTTGCCGATACCGACAGCCGCGATTTGGCGCTGGGCTACAAGCAGCGCCTGGCGCTGGCTTGCGCGCTGATGCACGAGCCGGAAATCCTGTTTCTCGACGAGCCGACCTCCGGTATCGATCCGTTGGCGCGCCGCGAATTTTGGGCGCGCATCAATCAATTGGCGGCCAGCGGCGTGACGGTGTTGGTGACCACCCATTTCATGGAAGAGGCCGAATATTGCGACCGCCTGTTGATCATGCGCGAAGGTGACATTCTGGCGGCCGGCACGCCGGCGCAAATCGTTCGCGCCGGCGGAAGTAACGTGGCCTCGAACATGGAGGAGGCGTTTATTCGTTTGGTGGAAGCGGCCGGCGACGGAGGAGTGGCATGACGGCGACCCGACAACGACTGATCGGCCTGATCCGCAAGGAGTTTCTGCAGGTCTGGCGCGATCCCAGCAGTCTGGCGATCGCCTTCGCGATGCCGGTGTTCCTGCTGTTGTTGTTCGGCTACGGCGTGTCGCTGGACGCCAAGCGGGTGCCCATCGGCTTGGTGGTGGCGGCTCCGAGCGCCGAGACCGCCGCGTTGACCGCCGGATTCGAGCAGTCCGACTATTTTCGCAGCCGCTATTTTCCGGATATGCCGGCCGCCGCCGCCGCGTTGGAAGCCGGCGAAATCAATGCCATCGTCGGCCTTCAAGACGACTTCGACAGGCGCTTGCGCGGCACCGAGCCGGCACCGATCCAATTGATTCTGGACGGCGTCGATGCCAATACCGCCCGGCTGGTCAGCGGTTACGTGCTCGGAGTTTGGGACCGTTGGTTGAGCGCGCGCGCCGAGAGCCGCGGCTTGCGGGCGCTAAGGCCGGTGCAATTGCGGAATCGGGTTTGGTACAACAGCGCGCTACGCAGCCGGAATTTTTTGGTGCCGGGCTTGATCGCGGTGATCATGACCTTGATCGGGGCCTTGCTGACCGCGCTGGTGGTGGCACGCGAGTGGGAGCGTGGCACGATGGAAGCCCTGATCGCCACGCCGGTCAGCGTCCGCCAGGTCTTGCTCGGCAAACTGATACCGTATTACTTGCTGGGCATGGGCGGCATGCTGCTCTCGATCGCGATGGCGGTGTGGTTGTTCGAAGTGCCGCTGATCGGGTCGTTGTGGGTGTTGCTGGTCTGCGGTTCGCTGTTCCTGCTGGTGGCATTGGGCATGGGGTTGGTGATTTCGATCGCCGCGAAAAACCAATTTGTCGCCGGCCAGATCGCCATCATCGTCACCTTTTTGCCGGCGTTTTTATTGTCGGGCTTCATCTTTAACATCGACAGCATGCCCACCGTGGTCCAGTGGGCGACCTATTTAATCGCGGCCCGCTATTTTGTCGCGATCTTGCAGACGGTGTTTCTGGCCGGCAATGTCTGGGAAGTCGTCGTGCCCAACGCGCTGGCGTTGGCCTTGATGGCGGTGCTATTCATGGCGCTGGCCTTGTGGCGGGCGCCGCGTCGCCTGGAGTAAACGATGTTCTGGCGGATTTACGCAATGCTGGTCAAGGAGTTCCTGGATCTGGTCAAGGACAAGAAAAGCCGTTTCGTGCTGATTGCGCCGCCCATCGTGCAATTGTTCGTGTTCGGCTATGCCACCACCTACGATCTTAACCAAGTACCGATCGCGGTGTACAACGAAGATGCCGGCATCGCCTCGCGCGAGCTGATCGCCCGTTTCGTCGGCGCGCCGGCGTTCCGGGAAGCGCGCCGCCTGCAGCGCGAGGCAGAGGTGGCCGAGGTGTTGGACACCAAGCAAGTGTTGCTGGTGTTGCACATCGGTCGGCATTTCAGCCGCGACCTGCTGAGCGGCAGGCAAGCAGCCGACGTGCAAATCCTGCTGGACGGCCGCGATTCCAATACTGCCCAAATCGCCCAGGGCTACGCGCAATCGGTAGTGGCCGATTTCAACATCGCCTGGGCCAGGGACCACGGTCTGCCGTTGCCGGACGCGGTGCTGCGGACTCGCGCCTGGTTCAACCCCAATCTGGAAAGCCGTTGGTACATCGTGCCGGGCATCGTCGGCCTGTTGACCCTGGTGGTGACGATGTTGGTGACCTCGCTGTCGGTGGCGCGCGAGCGCGAGCAGGGCACCTTCGACCAATTGCTGGTGACGCCGCTGACGCCCAGGGAAATCGTGATCGGCAAGGCGGTGCCCGGCTTTTTGATCGGCGTGTTCGAAGCCAGCTTCAGCATCGTTATGGTGGTGCTATGGTTCCGGGTGCCGCTACTCGGCAGTCTGACGGCCTTGTATATCGGCATCGTGTTCTACGTGTTTGCGATCGTCGGCGTCGGATTGATGATTTCCTCGTTGTCCACCACCCAGCAGCAAGGCTTGTTGGGCGGCTTTCTGGTCATCGTGCCTGCGGTCATCCTGTCCGGCTACGCCACGCCGATCGCCAACATGCCGGAAGCCGTGCAAACCCTGACCTTACTCAATCCGCTGCGTTACTTCCTGGTCATCGTTCGCGGCGTCTTCCTGCAAGGCCTGGATAGCCCGGCCCTGCTGCATCAATACTGGCCGATGGCCTTGATCGGCTTGGCCTCGCTGATCTGCGCCGGCTGGCTGTTCCGCAAGCGGATGTATTGAGGGTGAACCGGGGCGTTTAAATGAGTGTGGCATTGAATGGAATGTTGGGCGAGTTCTTGACATTTGAATAAGTGGCAGGTTATTAGTTGCGCTGGCGTTATCGAATAGCCAGTAGCGCTCGGCGACTGGGAGTGTAGTGTTGACAGGGAATTACCGTAATCCACATCGACCCATTGCTGTCTATCGTTCAATCTGATTCAATGACAGTGATTTGGTGTTTACCAGCCACATCTACTTGGCCCCGGGGATATACAGAAATGGAATTCCCATGCTGA
>NZ_JBYMAP010000251.1:0-5528 GCF_057766305.1 Methylomonas sp. BG-2
GAAAATTCTGTGTACCTGGAACGTGGCGGGTTGCGATCTCAGTCTGGTATACGGCGTCAACCAGGACGCTTACGACCCGGCCCGCCACGACGTGGTCTCGGCCAGTACTTGCACCGGCAACGCCATGGTCCCGATTTGCGACATTCTGGACCGCCACATCGGAATCGATTACGCCCGCATCGTCACGATTCACCCGGAGTTATCGGACCAAAAAGTTCTGGACGGTTATCATCCGTCATCGCAGTTGGGCCGAGCCTGCGCGATCTCCATCGTGCCCACCGGCACCAACGTCGCCAAATCGACCGAGCTGGTGCTGCCTCGGTTGGCCGGGAAGCTGGAAGCCTTGTCCTACAGGGTACCGACCGCCATCGTCTCGGTAATCGACATCGCGGCGGTCTTGACCAGGGACTCCAGCCAGGAAGAAGTCGCCGACCTGCTTCGCGACTATTCCGAGCACGGTTTGGCCGGCATTCTGTCCTGCGAACACGGGGCCTGGGGGCACCAAAAAGCCAGTATCGACTATCTGGCGAGTCCCTATTCGGCGATCGTGTTGATGAAGCATTTAAGCCTAGGCAACCGTCGCCATCTGGGTCTCGCATTGATGCACGACAATGAATTCGGCTACTGTTGCCGGGTTCTGGATGTGCTGGGCGTGATGGCCGCGAACCCGCCCCGCTGAAGCGCGATAACCGGCCAAGCACCCACTCGCCAGTCCCGGCCCAGCTCTGGCCGGCCGATATTTTTTGTCACAAACAGGTAATATATCGCTGCTAGATTAGCTAAGTCATTGCTGCTTAGCCTTTTATGGAACCTATATGCCCAACTTGAACATCCTGGTTGTCGAAGACGAAGAAGCTATCAGGGAAATGCTGGCCTTGGTACTGGAACAAGCCGAATTTCAAGTCATATCCGCCGGTAGTGCCGAACAAGCCATGCAAGCCCTGGCCGACAACCGGGTGGATTTGATTGTGTTGGATTGGATGCTGCCGGGTATCAGCGGCGTCGAGCTGGCCAAGCGCCTGAAAAACGAGCCGGGGTTCAAGGAGCTCCCCATCATTCTACTCACCGCCCGCAGCGAGGAAGAAGACAAAATCCGCGGCCTGGAAATCGGCGCCGACGATTACGTCACCAAACCCTTTTCCCCGAAAGAATTGGTCGCCCGAATCAAGGCGGTAATGCGGCGGAGCGGCAAATTGTCCGAATCCGGCCAACTCAGCGTGGGCGACCTGACACTGGACACCGAACAGCATCGTTTGATGATCGGCGGCCGCAGCCTGGAAGTCAGCCCCACCGAATTCCGGCTGATGCAATTTTTCATGACCAATCCCGACAAAGTCTATAGCCGCACGCATTTGCTGGATCAGGTATGGGGCCGCAGTGTCTATATCGAAGAACGCACCGTCGATGTGCACATCCGCCGATTACGCAAAATCTTGGCAACCTACGGCCGGGAAGAACTGATTCAAACCGTGCGCGGCTTCGGCTACCGGTTTTCGATGGCGGATTGACGCTCGATGCAGCGCTGGCAACGCGAACTCAATATCGTCATCGGCTTATTGATCCCCACGCTGCTGGTCAGCGTGTTCTTCGGTCATTTAACCGAGCTACTACTGGCCGTCACGCTGTTTTTGCTGGTCAAACAAACCATCAGCATCAACCGCTTGGAGCGATGGCTAAGCCAAGGTGGCGTCGGCGAGCGCGCCGACTTCAAAGGAATTTGGGGCGACATTTACTACCACTTATATAAAATTCGCCGCAGTCAAAAACGCCGCAAGAAAAAGCTCGGCAAGATGCTGGACCGGTTCCGCAAGTCCACCGACGCGCTACCCGACGCCGTCGTGGTATTGGGCAGTTACGGCGAAATCGAATGGAGCAACAAAATCGCTCATGATTTTCTGGGTTTGAAAAAGTCCGATAACGGCCATCGCATTCCGAATCTGGTCCGCCACCCGCTGTTTATCCAGTACCTGAAGGATCAGGATTACCGGCAGAAGATCAGCATCCCCTCGCCGGTTAACGAAAACCTGATCCTGCAAATCGGCATCGTACCCTACGGCAACGGCTTGCGTCTGCTGATGGCGCAAGACATTACCCATTTGAAGGCCATCGAGCGAATGCGCACCGACTTCGTCGCCAATGTCTCGCACGAACTACGCACGCCGCTGACGGTGTTGCGCGGGTATCTGGAAACCCTGCAGGAAATGGAAAACGGTCCGAGCGTCTACGTCCGCTCGTTTCAGAACATGTCGGCGCAGACCGAGCGCATGCAAATGCTGATCGACGACCTGCTGTTGCTCGCCCGTTTGGAAAGCAAGGCCAAAAAATCCGAATGCGTTCAGATTGCCGATCTGCTGGGCCAAGTCTGCCACGAAAGCGACTTGTTGGAAAAAGACGAACGCCGAGTCACGCTGAGCCTCCAAAGCACCGCCAATCTGCGCGGCGATGCACTAGAACTGCGCGGCGCATTCAGCAATCTGCTTGGCAACGCGCTGAAATATTCGCCACCGCGCTCGCCGGTGCACGTGCGCTGGGACAACCTTCCGGACGGTAGCGTGTATCTGGAAGTCGAGGATTTCGGTCAAGGTATCGCCAGCAACGAGATTCCTAGGATTACCGAGCGCTTTTATCGCGCCGACGTCAAACGCAATCAGAAAATCGCCGGAACCGGCTTGGGCCTGGCCATCGTCAAACACGTGTTGGTACGTCACGATGCCAAATTGGAAATCGAAAGCCAGCTGGGCAAAGGCAGTCGGTTCCGCTGCGTGTTCCCCAAGCAAAGGCTGTGTTAAATGTCGCTCAGCGCGAATTGATTGAAAAACGCGTAGCGGCCGGCTTTGCAACGGCGTAACGCGTGAATCGCCGAGCGCTGCAGGCCTTCGGCGTCCGAGGCATCGATAGGGCTCAACGCAATGCCGATACGGCAATTCAACAGGCCGGCCGCCTCCACCCCCGCGTAGGGCTTAGCCAAAAGCTCAGCCAAATGGCCGGCTAATTTGGCGACGCTCTCGATCTTATCCAACTCGGTCAGCAACATGGCGAACTCAGCGCCGTCCAATCGGGCAACGATATCGGTTTCGCGAATGCCACCGACCAGACGTTGCGCCACTTCCTGCAACACGCTATCGCCTTTCGCATAGCCCAGGCCTTCGTTAAGCTCCTTGAATCGATCAAAACTAACGATCATCAACGCCAATAACGCCCCGCTACGCTGGGATTTTTTGACTTCCTGATCCAAGCGGGCGTACAACATGCGGCGGTTCCCGGCACCGGTCAACGGATCGAAATTGGCCTGCTGCCATAATTGCTCCTCGGTCAGTTTTCGGTGGGTAATATCGAAAAACACCCCGATCCGTCGCAGTTCCAGCCCGTTTCTATCGAATATCGTGTTAATCGATAACAGCTCCACATAGAGTTCGCCATTTTTCCGACGATTCCAGATTTCGCCCCGCCACTGCCCGGTCGCTAGAATGGCCGCCCACATTGCTTGAAAAAATGCCGCATCGTGGCGCCCCGACCCCAGCGTCCTGGCATTTTTACCAATGATCTCTTCGGCGGTATAACCGGTCACATCGGCGAAGGCCGGGTTAACCGATACCACGACCCCATCCAGGTCGGTAATCATCATCGCCTCGCTGCAACCTTGGTAGAACAACATCGCCAACTGCCTGTCTTCCTCGGCCAATTTGGAATCAGTCACATCCTGAACGATTCCCGCCATCCGGGCGGGGCGACCGGGCAAATAGCAGCCGGCGATCCGAATCCAACGTTTTTCGCCATCCGCGCGGCGGATCTCGCATTCGATATCGCAATCAGCGGCGGTTGCAATCGCTTGCTGAAAACGCGCATCGACCGCTTCGCGATGGCCCGGCAGCACGTGATCGAGGAACTTCTGGTATCTCCAAACCCTGCGCATTTGCGAATACCCGAATATCCGATCATGGGTAAGCGTACGCTGCACCTCCTTGCTGGCTAAATCCAAGTCCCAAGCGCCCGCGCCAATGGTGTCCAACGCAAATCCCATTCTGGCTTCGCTCTGCCGCAGAGCCCGCGTGTATTGTTCCTTGTCGAATAGCATTAACGCTAACGGGATTCCGACCGCCGCGAAAATCAGTAGGTAACACCAGATACTCAGCAAACCTTCCTGGACGCCGTTGCCGACAAACGGCCCGACTCCGTGCTCAAGCCCCCACAAGGATTGCACTGCGGTCATCGTAATTAGCAAGGTTACGCCGTGGCCGCCAAATCGGGCCGCCGCCCAAATAACAAACAAAAAAGGCCAGTAGGATTTGGCGAAATCACCGAATAGATCCGGCCACCAAGCCAAAAACACCGTTTGCCCGCATGCCGCGCTAAACACGATAAAAGCGATGGTCTCCGGCAAGCGCCTGGGCACAAACCAATCCGAGGG
Organism: Methylomonas sp. BG-2; assembly: GCF_057766305.1. Taxonomy (NCBI): domain Bacteria; kingdom Pseudomonadati; phylum Pseudomonadota; class Gammaproteobacteria; order Methylococcales; family Methylococcaceae; genus Methylomonas; species Methylomonas sp. BG-2. The sequence continues at coordinate 4,409 of NZ_JBYMAP010000251.1, forward strand.
CCAATCCTTCCAGATCAGCACCAACGGCGTCAGCAATGCCATGCCGAACACATCCGCCATCCACCAGTGCAGCATGCTGTCGAAAACGCTATCCAGAGCCACATTTCCTGCGAACAGCAATATCATCGGCCCGATTAACGCGCTGAATCCGGCACTAAACACGGCGGTGACACCCAGCCAGACATAGTCGCGCGGATGTTTCAACGCTGGCGAAAACCCCGAATGGCCGGATAAAAACCAGGCACCCAACCAGGATTCCAGCGTGTTGCCGACGGCAATGCCGGCGGAAATGAGCAACGAGTCGTCGACCAACAAACCCGCCAGCAGAGCGCCGACAAAAACGGCTGGCACGAAGCGCCATCCCCCCAACAAAATCGCGACCAAGCCCAATCCGGAAGGGAACCAGACCAAGGTGACGCCGCTGGCATCGGAGAAAAACGCCAGCACCAGCTTGGCCAGCGCCGCGTATAGCACGGCAACCCCGAGTATCTTCAAAAAAACGATGACGCCGAACGGTGGTTTCATAAGATGGCACGGAAAGACAGCTGCCCAGAAGTGTACAACAAGCGCCCTCATTCACCAGCGCGCGCCCGGCGATTTTTTGCGAGCCGCGTCCGGAAACAAAAACCATCGCCAAACTTCGCCATGCCTCTATAATTGCCGGCATTTTTGACCCTGCCAAAGAGGTGACCATGCTTTCGGAAACCGTTATCGAACTATCGCGCGGCCAATTCGCGATGACGGCTACCCAGCATTTTCTGTTCATGCCGGTAAGCCTGGGACTGTCGCTGATACTAGCCGTGCTGGAGACGCTAGCCGCGCGCGACGCGCGCTATGCCGATCTGGCCGGTTTCTGGGGCAGACTGTTCGGTATCGGCTTTGCGCTGACGGCGGCTACGACGTTGATTCTGATCAGCCAATTCGGCAGCCACTGGTCATATTTCGCCCATTACGCCGGCGATGCCTTCGGTTTGGCGTTGCTGGTAGCCTGCGCCGGATTTTTTGCCGCCGCCCAGGCTACCGGCCGTTTGCTGTTCGGCAAGCCCAAAGTCCCCGGCATGCAGCGTTCGCTATTGGCCTGGATCGCATGCCTGGGCTGCCACCTCGCCCTGTTGGGATT
>NZ_JBYMAP010000252.1:0-5521 GCF_057766305.1 Methylomonas sp. BG-2
CGTTGGGATTGAATTTGTCGAAATACAAGCCGGTAAATTCAGAGCCTGAAGTACCGTTGGAGGCCCAACGCGCCAAACCTTCGCCGGCGTCCAGCAAATCGCCGTCCTTATTGATGTCCTTGGCAAACCAAATATCGTCATCCACGGCGCCGTCGCGATCTTCGATGATGTAGATATTTCCCTCGGCGTCGATCGCCAGGTTGTCGGCATTGCGCAAACCGCCGCCCACTGCGGAACCGGTTGCCAGGTCTATCGTGTTGGAATCGGCAAACAAGCTCAACGACTGGGTCGCTACGTTGAAGTTGTAGATGCGGCTACGGCCGTCGGCGGTATTGGCGTTGGTATCGGAATCGGTGGTCGTGAAATAGATCAGCTGATTTCCGCCCAAGCTTTGGATTTCAAGATCCTCCGGACGATTGAAACCGGTTGCCAACACGTCGTTATCGTCGGCCGAAACGCGGCCATCGATGGTGCCGTCGCTGGCCAATGCGGAGACGCCGGCCAGCACGCCACCGTTGGTATCGGTGATGGCTTCCCAAGAAAACGCACCGATAATCGCGGGGCCGTTGTTGCCTTCAAATTGTCCGCCGGCGCCGACCTTCATGACGAAGGTTTGACCAGCCGCGAAGAAATCGTCGCCGTTGTCGGCGAACGGATTGGCTGAAACATATTTGTAGATCGAACCGCCGTTCAACTCGTCGACGAAATACAGACTGTTACTGTTGTCGAATGCCAAACCTTCGTGAGATACGCGCGGCAGCACGCTGCGTTGCACTAAGGTGCCGCCGTTCGTCGTTGCGGTGGTCGGATTCGTCACTTCGAACAAGCGGCCCTTGCTGCTGCCGGCGCCCCAAGACTCCTCGGCGGTCAGATATCCGCCCCAAGGGGTCCAACGCGATGCATCGCCGGCGACGAAATCCTGGGTTCCCGACGCCACGATGGTCGTGGTACGGGTGTTGTAGTTCGAATCGTGCAAATCAATACGTTGTACCCCGCCGGCACCGGTTTCGAACGGCATGAACAAATAGCGGCCGGCGTCCGGGCCGGTTTCATTGGCGGTAATCATGTCCCAGTTGCCGCTATTGCTTTGGCCTTGCGCCAGTTGTGTCGAACGGTCGGCAATCGAAACCTGCGTGAAGTTAGGGCTGGACAGCGTGATTGGAGCCGCGTCGTTGGCGGCTGGACCGGCGGAGGCGGTCAACGGCGTGAAATTATCGAACGCTGTTTCGGCGGCGCTTGCCGCGAAGGGAGATACCAGAGACGCTACCGCGGCAGCGATCAGGGTCAGTCTAAACTCTTTCATAATCAATTCCTTTAGTGCTGTTCGGTGAGTTTTCAAAAAGGCAAGACGCCGCTTCACAGCTCTTGCGAAAAAGATGTTAACCAGCACACAAGAAATTCAAGTTTCAGTTGGGTTAAGATTCGATGAAACGTATTACACGGCCCTAGGCAAATCCTGAATCCGGACTAACGGGCCGGTTATCCGAACGCCGCTACAACCTGACGCTGTATTCGCGGGATGACTGCTCCCGCGCCTAACATCGGCCGCTAAGCATCTATTCCCGATACAAAGCCGCCATGCGCGAACTGATCCTGTCAATGTCCGTGATGATGGCCGCCCTTCAGCGTCGGCAGGATCGATTTGACGAACGGATCGCCCTCCTTGTCGCCGAGGTCGGCATAGTCGGTATGGCCGTAGTCCTCGCCACGACTGTCCGGCCACGGGAGTGGGCCGGGCGGGTACAGCGCCACCAAGCGAGTGGTCAGGCGATGGCCGTGCTCCTGGCGGCGAATCAGGGCCGGTAGTTGTTCCCGGCTCAACCACAATAATTCTTCCACCTCGCCCAGGTCGGACCGGTAGCGCAAGGCACCCCGTCCCAGCACGGTTTCCTCGCCGTCCGGCTGTAGTCCGCCGAGTTCGGCGGGACTGAGCAAGGTGGCCACCGCCCGCCAATCGGGCACCGCCGCCAAGGCTTTCAGGTCGCCCGGCTGATAGTCGATGGTTTGGCGTTGACCGTGAAATATTTTTTGATACGCAATGTCGCCGCCGGCCAGCCGCCGCCAAACTTCGCCGCTGTCGTCGCTAAGATTGTGAGTTGCCACCCGATCGGCCTGACGGACAAAATGCCAGCGGTAGACCCGCGCCGCCTGGTCGCCGTGCGCGTCGAGTTCGACGACTTCGGTTTCGAATTCGGCCGCCAGCGGCGGCATCGCCTCAGCCGCCAGAATTTGCAACGGGCGCGGCGATTGCGATTGGCACGCGGTCAAACTGATCAACAAAACCCAACAAACGGAAAATACGGTTTTCGACATCGAGACTCCAAACATAAAAAAAAGGGCGCCGGTTGGCGCCCCTGCAACTCAATCCACTAAAAATTACTGACCAGCCGGCAATTTCAGCGCCCGCGCCATCACGTGGTAGATGTAGCTCTGCTCCTGCACGCCATGAAACAGATGGGCTTTCGGGCCGTAAGCGTAAATCGCCACGTCCTCGCCGGCATGGGTTTCGCTCGCCATCGGTATCGCGGCTTCCTGCAAGAAGTCCGGATGGGAGGTATCGACATCGGTCAAGTCCGGACGCGGGTTGGGACCGCGATAGCCGGGGCCGTTGGCGTAACCCAGCGTGGTATACGGCAAGCCGTTGCTGTCCTTGGCGAAGACCGTCGCGCCCGGCTCCTTGACCAAACCGGTGATCGGGTTGCCGCGTCCCGGATAGCCGGCGATCGTAAAAGTATGGCTATGGTCGGCGGTGACGACGATCAAGGTATCCTTGGCGTCGGTTTTCTCGACGGCCTTGCGCACCGCGTTGGATAATTCGACGGTATCCGCCAAGGCCCGGTAGGCGTTACCGGCATGATGGGCGTGGTCGATACGGCCGGCCTCCACCATCAGCACATAACCCTTGCGGTTTTTTGACAGCATGTCAATGGCTTTTTCGGTCATTTCGGTCAGCGACGGCTCGCCGCCGGTATCGTTGGCCCGGTCGGTTTCGTACTCCATGTGCGAGCGTTCGAACAAACCCAGCAGATGATCAGTGGTTTTCGGATCGACCGCTTCGAAGCCGGTCTTGTCGTAGACATAGGCCGATTTGGCGTAATGGCTCAACCATTGTTGCGTCAGATCCAGACCATCCTTACGGCCGCCCTTGCTGGCGGTGTCTTCCGGATCGCTCTGGGTATTGGGTAGGAACATGCTGCGGCCGCCGCCCAAAGCCACTTCCAGACCGTCGCCGTAACTGAAATTAACCAATTGCTTGGCAATATCGCTGACGGTGGCGTCGGCCGGCATTTGCGCGTCGGATTCCCAGTCGCGCTCGGAGGTGTGCGCATAACAAGCGGCCGGTGTCGCGTGGGTAATCCGGGCCGTCGAGACGATACCGGTGGACAAGCCGTGTTCCTCGGCCTGCTCCAACAAGGTTTTGACTTTGTATTGGTTTACCACGTCGGCGCTTTTTTCCTTACGCGCGACTTCCATGCTGACCGACAGTTCGCCGTCGTTGGTTTTGACGCCGGTAATCATCGCCGTCATCGTCGGTGCCGAATCGGAAGTTTGCTGATTGACACTATAGGTTTTGGAAAAGGCTGTGTAAGGTGCTTTTTCGAAACTCAGCAAATTTTCCTCACCGCCGCGATTGCCGGCCTTGGCTTGGCCTTCGAAAATCCGAGCCGCGGTCACGGTGGAGATGCCCATGCCGTCGCCGACGAACAGAATCACGTTCTTGGCATGACGCTCGATCGGCTGCAGGTTTTCGGCGGCGCGGATGCTGTGCTGGCCGTTTTGCAGCCAATATTCCGCGTTTTCGACGGTGGTTTCGGCAACGGCCGCGACGGACAGCGTCAGCAACGCGGTAGCCAGGCCGGCCGACAGCGACGATAAAGGGTGGGGGTTGCGCATGGAATATCCTCGGGGCGAAAGGCGGCGCCTCGCCTAGCGCCTTGATAATAATAAGCGGCGAATCGGTTGACGACCGCCAGCTTAAGACCCGAATGAGAAACTACGATGACAACGCCGTTACGATTTTATGACAAGCCGCGCTAGCCGTGGCACCGCCCCAGCCAGCAGCGCCGACAACAGCCAAGCATCCCCAAAACGCGCATAGGGCGTAACGCCGCGCATCGGCACGATGTCGGCGGTCACGGTGGTGGTGGTGAACACCGGAGCGGCGGCGAGCAGACGGCCGTCGGGACCGACGAAGCCGGTGGCGCCGGTGTTGGTGGCACGGGCCAGATAACGGCCGGTTTCCAAGGCCCGCATCCGCGCCATTTGCATATGTTGATAGGGTTGCGCGGAATCGCCGAACCAGGCGTCATTGGTCAGATTGACGATGTAGGCGGCATCGGCGATTTGGCGGGCCACCAGTTCGCCGAAAGCATCTTCGTAGCAAATGGTGGTCACGAAACGATGGCCGCCAGCCGACAACAAGGGCTGGCGGTCGGCGCCGGCGGCAAAGTCGCCGAGCGGAATCGCCATCAGGTCCAATATCCAACCCGATAGCGGCTGCAGCGGCAAATATTCGCCGAACGGCAGCAAATGATTTTTATGATAGAGCTGCCGGTTCTCACCCAGCGCCAACACGCTGTTGTAATAGTCTCTGCCCCGGCCGCTGCTGGGCAGCCCCAAGACCAGTTCGGTGCCGTGCCGACGCGCATCCGCTTGCAGAGGATGGATGAAGTTCTGTTCCACTTCGTTTAAGAAAGCCGGCACCGCCGTTTCCGGCCAAATTACCACGTCCGAATCCCAATGGGCTTCGGTCAGTTGCCGATAGAGCGCCAAGGTCTTCGCGCGCTGTCCAATCGCCCATTTTTGATCCTGACCGATATTGCCTTGCACCAACGTCACCTTGATCGGCCGGCCGGCCGGCTCGGTCCAGGCCACGCCGCGCAAGGCCGCGCCACCCGACCACGCCAGCAAGACCAACGGCAAGCCGCGCCGCCAGCCAATCGGCCCGACCGCGATCTCCACCAACCCAAACGCCGACAGCGCGAGCAAGAAACCCACACCGTACACGCCAGCGACAGGCGCATAGCCGGCCAACGGCGCATCCAACTGAGCGTAACCGATCAGGAGCCAGGGAAAGCCGTTCAGCAAGCAGTCGCCGCGCAAATATTCGACCAATATCCAGACCGCCGCGAATCGCGTCGCGCGCCCCCACCCGCTAGCGCCGGCGTTGATGTTGACCGCCAAATAGCCCGCCAACGCCGGAAAAACCGCCCAGGCCGCAATCAATAAACCGGTCAAGGCAATAGCGGCGGCGGGTTCGGCGCCACCGAAATCATGAATGCTAATATAAACCCACCACAGACCGCTACCGAATAACCCCAAGCCGAATGCGTAACCCAACCCGGCGACTTGCTTCGGCGGCCGGCCCAGCCAGGTCCAGTACAGTAAAGCCAGTGCCGGCAAAGCCAGCCAAGACAGATCGTGGGGAGAAAACGCCAAGGTCAGCACCGCGCCGGCCGCCGCCGCGATCAGGTACGCGGTCCATCGAGGAAGTTGGAACATGGAGAGAGTTTCAGCCAAA
>NZ_JBYMAP010000253.1:0-5512 GCF_057766305.1 Methylomonas sp. BG-2
AGGGCGAAACCGCGATCGTCAAGTCGGTAGCCGAATTGGCGGTCGGCGATTGGCTGGACACCCGTCTGGCGAGCGGCCGAGTCGTCAGCGAAGTCAAACGGCTTGCGCCGGACTCCGCTTAACGCAAATCCAGCGCGGCGTAACTGTCGTGATCGTCGATGGCGGCGGACGCGCGGCGGATCATTTCCAGATTGGGCTCGGCTTCCATCAGGCCGCCGATTGCCAAGGTCACGACCATCGCTTCGAACGGGTAAAGTAAATGGGCGCGATAGCGGCGCAGCAAGCCCGATTCGTCGAGCTGGTCGACACCTTGTTCGGACAACGCGCCCAGATAGCGCTGCAACAATTGCGGTTCGTGAGCGCGCCGGACTTCGGGAGTCAGCGCGGTCGCCATAAAATAAGCCAGATCGCCTATCCCTTCGCCGGCCCTGACCAACTGCCAGTCGAGGAACCCCGGACCCGAGGTGGTCCAGAACAAGTTGCCGGGATGACAATCATGGTGAATCAGGGTTTTGGTGCCGCTGCTCAGCGATTGGGTGATTCGGCGGCGGTTACGGGCATATTTCAACGCAGTACCGTGCAAACGGCTTGGCACCAAGCCGCCGGCCCGCCGCAGGCCTCGCTTCATCAGCGGTACCGCCAGGACAGTACCCATTTGATGCTCGATTTGCTGGCTGAAGCCGTTTAGCCAGCGGTGTTCCCGCAGCAAATGGGCGTTGCCCCAAAATCGCCCGTGAAAACGCGCCAGGTTGTCGACGACCTGGGCGGCCTGCTCCGCCGTCAAAGCTTCACCGGATTGGCCGGCCCGGTGGCCGAACTCGGCCAGATCCGCCATCACCAGCGTACTGCCGCCCCAGCGGGTCTGGGCGGCCAGGATTTTCGGCAATCTCACCGGTAAGGCCGGCGCCAGGGATTTATAAAAACTGACTTCCTTATGCAACAGGCGCGGCAACGCGGTGATCAGCCGAGAACGCCAAGCCAGCGACGGCGTTTTGATAAACCAGCGCGTCGGCATCTCCGCTTGGGCATCGTGTTGCACAGTAATCCGCCAGCGCGTCGAGGTGCCGACGTTGACCGAATCGACGCTGACGTCGGCGACGCTGGCCGCCGACACGTGTTGATCCACAATCCGCTGCGCCCATTGCCGGGACAGATGTTCGGGCTTGGCCAGGACTATATTGGGCCGCGTGCTCACCTCGCCCCCTGTCGCGCCGGCCGGCGCCGCTTAGCCGCTTCGGATCGGCCGTCTAAGAAAAATGGTTTCATCGTCGCCTGTCGAATGAAAATTGCGTTGCCGCCCGCCGCCAGGCGCTGCCGAGTTAGACCGACGCCACCTAACATTTCTTAACAAAAGCGGCGCATTTTACTATTGGAATGGTAAGTTACAACCGCCAGTGGGCGCAGCCAAATGCGATTCGTCATTTCGATCGACAACTTTTGTTAGAATCTGGAATGTTTACGGAACCGTTTTTTTTCATCACCTCCGGTATCAAATTGCCTATTCCCTCATTTGCCCTTGCGCCAGCGTGGCTTGGCTTGTTCGGCGCCGAATTGACGGCCGCCTGTCGAGCCAGCGGGACCGGCCGACGTGGTTAAGGCTTTGCGCTCGCCCGGCTTCACCACCAGCCTGTGGTTGACCTCGGCGGTTTTCGTCGGCTTTACCACGATGTTCGCGCTGTACGTCCGTTCGGAGAAAGCAATAGACCAAGCCAACGACATCCGCATTCAATCGGTATTACTGGCGGAAGAATTGCGCCAATCCTCGGACGATCTGACCCACATGGCGCGCAGCTACGTGGTGACCGGCAATCCGATTTACAAACAGCATTATCAAGAAATTCTGGATATTCGCGACGGTAAGGCGCCAAGACCGATCGCCTATCAAAATGTCTATTGGGACTTGGTCTTGGCCGACGATCGCCGACCGCGTCCCTACGAAGACCGAAGCGCGCCGTTGCTGGACTTGATGCGCGCGGCCGGCTTCAGCGACACCGAAATGGCCGATCTGGTTCTGGCCAAGACCCGCTCCGACGCATTGACCGTCATCGAGCGGTCCGCGATGGCTCTGGTCGATCAGGCGGAGCCGGTCGCGGACCCGACTCGCATGCAAGCCAGCCAAATGGTGCACGATGCGGCCTACCACCAAGCCAAGGCGGCGATCATGGAACCGATCGGCTCGGCCTACCAAAAGGTCGAAACCCGCACCCAACAGACCGTGAACGAGGCGATTTCGACCGCGATGACGATGCGGATGGGTTTGATCGGGTTGGCCGCGCTGCAGGTGCTGACCTTGCTATTCGCGCTCCGCAATCTGCAGCGCGCGCTGGGCGTTTCGGTGGAAGAACTGCACAGCCACATGGTTCGTATCGGCGGCGGCGACTTTCGAACCGCGATTCCGCTGAGCGCCAAGCAGGATGACAGCGTGATTGCCTGGCTGGCCGAAATGCAGTATCGGCTAGCCAGCCTGGAAGCCGAGCAACTTCAAGCGGAAATGCGCAACCGTCGGCTGACGCAGCTTTACGCGGCACTGAGCCAGTGCAATCAGGCCATCGTACGCTGTACCAATCAGGAAGAATTGTTTCCGATCATCTGCCGCGACGCGGTGTTGTTCGGCGGCATGACGATGGCCTGGATCGGTTTGGTGGACGAATCCACCCGAACCGTCAAACCGGTTGCCGGTTACGGCGACAGCATGGATTATCTGAACCAGCTTGTCATCAGCATCGATCCGGATCTGCCGAGCGGGCGCGGGCCGACCGGAATCGCGATTCGCGCGGATCGCCCGTACTGGTGTCAGGATTTTCAAAACGACCCAAATACCGCGGCCTGGCGCGATCGAGCCACGGAGTGCTACGTCCAAGCATCCGCCGCGTTACCGCTACACCGCGACGGCCGGGTAATCGGCAGTTTTAATCTGTATTCCGGCCAGCTGGGCGCCTTCGACGACGACGCCCGGAACCTGCTGCTGGAAATGGCGATGGATATCGACTATGCGCTGATGGGTTTCGACCGCGAGGAGGAACGCCGTCGCAACCAGCAAGCGGAGCAGTTTCGCGCCTTTATGTTGGAGTGCTTGAATAGCGGCGCGCCGCTGTCGGCGATTTTGATCAATGTCGTCACCAAACTCGAGTCGATGATTGCCGACAGCCGCTGCTCGGTATTGCTACTGGACGCAGCCACTCAACAATTGCGGCTGGCGGCCGCGCCCAATTTACCGGAATTTTATAATCAGGCGGTCGACGGCTTGCACATCGGCGCCGGCGTCGGCGCTTGCGGCAATACCGCCTACACCGGCCAACGCACCATCGTTGCCGACATTCAAACCCATCCCTACTGGAGCGCTTACCGTGACCTCGCCCGCCGCGCCGACCTGGGCTGCTGCTGGTCGGAACCCATCGTCGCCAACGGCCACCGGGTATTGGGTACCTTTGCAATCTATCGCAACTACCCCGCCGAGCCCGACCGCTATCATTTACAACTGCTGCAAATGGCGGCGGACTTCGTGACGCTGGCGATTGAGCGTAAAAAAGCCGAAGACGACATTTACTTCCTGGCCAATTTCGATCCGTTGACCGGCTTGCCGAACCGGGCCAGGCTTAACGAACATCTGAAGCTGGCGATCAGCATCGCGAAACGCACTAACGGCCATCTAGCCTTGATGTTCCTCGATCTGGACCATTTCAAGGACATCAACGACACCCTGGGCCACACGATTGGCGATGCGTTGCTGATTGAATTGGCCGGCCGTCTGAAACAGGTATTGCGAGACGAAGATACCATCACTCGCCTGGGCGGCGACGAGTTCATCTTCCTGTTGCCGGGCACCGATGCCATCGGCGCGGGCTGGGTCGCGCAGAAATTGCTGGATACCATCGCCGCCGCATACCGGATCGAGCAGTACGATTTAACGTTGACCGCCTCAATCGGCATCGCCATTTATCCCGGCGACGGCGACGATCTGGAATCGCTGTCGCGTTGCGCCGATACCGCGATGTACCGGGCCAAACAGGAAGGCCGCCACGGCGCCCGATTCTTCACGCCGGAAATGCAGGCCAGTTCGGCCCGGAATCTGCGACTGTTGACGGCCTTGCGCTCGGCGTTGGAGCGCGACGAATTGATTTTGCACTATCAGCCGCAGATCGCCGCCGGCAGCCGGCGGATTATCGGCGCCGAAGCGCTATTGCGCTGGCGAAATCCGGAGATGGGTTTGGTGTCACCGGCCGAATTCATTCCGTTGGCCGAAGAGAGCGGCTTGATCCTGAGCATAGGCGAATGGGTGATCCGTACCGCCGCCCGCCAGGCCGAAAGTTGGCGCCAAGCCGGCTTCCCGCCGTTCATCATGGCGGTGAATGTATCCGCCGCTCAGTTCAGGCAGCCCGAACTGCCCTTTTTGGTCGCGAACATTCTGGATGAAGTCGGCCTGCCGGCCGAATATCTGGAGCTGGAATTGACCGAGGGCGTGGCGATGCACCATCCGCAAGGCGTCATCGCCATGATGGCACAATTGCACGAGCGCGGTATCAGGATGTCGATAGACGATTTCGGAACCGGCTATTCGTCGCTGAGCTATTTAAAGAAATTCAAGGTTTACAAATTGAAAATAGACCAATCCTTCGTCCGCGACCTGACCAGCGACCAGGAAGATAAAGCCATCGTCGCGGCAGTCATCAGCCTGGCGAAGAGTCTGGGCCTGAAAACCATCGCCGAAGGCGTCGAAACGGTCGAACAATTGGACTATCTGCGCCAACAGGGCTGCGACGAAATGCAAGGCTATCTGTTCAGCAAGCCGCTCCCGGCCGAGGCCTTCACGGATTGGTTGCGTGCTCATGCCGAACCGGCGCCGCCCGGCGATTGAGTCGCGGCAACGGCTACCGGCCACCACGAAGTCTAAGCAGGTATTGCCATGACGACACTTTATTACAGCCACGCCGATTGCTTGAACCACGACACCGGCACCGCCCACCCGGAAACGGCGGCGCGTCTGCGAGCGATCGATACCGCGCTGTCGTCGGTGGACTTCGCCAAGCTGGTGCGCGTGGCGGCGCCGCTACCGAACGACATCGAACAAAAATTGGCTCTGATCCACGGCAAGGCCATGATTGCCAGGGTCGTGGAAGCCTTGCCAGTGGCGGGGCTGGTAAGGTTCGACGCCGACACGGTCGGGTCGCCCGGATCGCGCCTAGCGGCATTTAGGGCGGTCGGCGCGGTGTGTGACGCCGTCGATCAGGTGATGAACGGTGAAGCGGATAACGCTTTTTGCGCGGTCCGCCCACCCGGTCACCATGCGATGCCGGACTACCCGATGGGGTTTTGCCTGTTCAACAATATCGCGATCGCCGCCGAATACGCCAGAACGCGCTACCGGCTGGCCCGCATCGCCATCGTCGATTTCGACGTGCATCACGGCAACGGGACGCAAGCAGCGTTTACGCGCAACCGCAAGTGCTGTACGCATCCAGCCATCAGTGGCCGCATTATCCTGGCGGCGGGCTGGCGAAGGAAAGCGGCGTCG
>NZ_JBYMAP010000254.1:0-5491 GCF_057766305.1 Methylomonas sp. BG-2
TACAAAACCACTTTTCCTTGAGTTTTCAGACAAATTTAAATTATCTGAAAATATTTCACTGACTGACATGCTAGGTGTAGCACGCCATTCCAAAGCAAACGAATCGCGAGCGCTTATAGCACCGAAACTGATCAGTAAAGGAATATATAGAAGTTTTAAGGAATTAAAACGGTAGGATCTATTACTGCTGTCCATACTTACCGTAGCTATAATTGTGCCCGTATATATCCATCTCACGCCTAGTCTTATTCAAAAGTGTCATCACGACATCACAGTTACTCAGTTTTGTAACCGCTTCGTTAACAACACTTTGAGGGGTCACTTCAGCAGCTATCACCAAAACAACCTGCCCAACCAACTCAGCCAGTATCTGAGCTTGAGTAGCCACTAACAAGGGAGGGGAATCGAAAATTACGATCCTATCTTTATATCTACGACTAACCTCCTCCGCAAAAAGATACATCCTTTGACTGGATAACAACTCTGTGGAATATTTATGACGTTTGCCGGCGGTAATCAAACTAAGATTAGGCAAGTCAGTCTTTAACAAGATATCTGGAAAGGTTATGCTATCGTCTTCTAAATATTCGATCAGTCCCAGTGAACTTTGCACACCCAGTTCCTTTGCGATACTAGGCTTCTCCACATCGGCATCAATCAATAAAACTTTTTTATCTCGTTCATTCGCCAAACTAAGAGCCAGGTTAATTGAAATAAAAGTCTTTCCCTCGCTAGGCAAGCTACTGCATATTAGAATCAAATTTGGCCGACTAATACCGTTACTATCCCCGCCTTGGACATTATTCACCAAAGGACGTTTTATAACGCGAAACTCTTCAGCCAATTGTGATTTAGCATCATTGTTATCGATATACCCCCTCTCTGCCAACCCCTTCCAATCAAGATTAACCTGCCTCTCGGGACCTTGCCCACTGATCGACTCTACTAACGTCAAATCGTCAGGGGTCGCTGCAGCGTACGGATCGGAATTCCTATTTGGTGGGGCCTGATCACCATCCAAAACCAAGCCCTGTTTCCCTGCTTTCTTGAGCGCATTTTCGATAATGCTCATAAATATACCTGTAAATTATTCAAACTATTTTAATAGCTCGAATATCATTATCCCAAGATAGCTTGAAATAAAGATCAAAAATGTAGCAATCAACACCCAGTCGACATTATTGGACTGATTTATGCCTTGAGTAGTTAGGGAAACACTCCCCAATGACGGCAATCCTGTTACCAAGCGAACTTGCCTGGATGACATAAATACTGGTCGAATAAAATAAATTAAAAACGCTACGCCGAAGCCCGCCACCACAGATACCACCAAAACCAGCGAGTAGAACAACTTTCTATTCGGAAAGCTCGGCTTATCAGGCTTGCTAGGGGGATCGGCAATTTTAAATTTTAGCCTAGAAGTCTGGTCATCAACGCGCTCGGTAATATGAGCCTGCTCACGACGCTCCAACAATTCGGAATACTTGTGACTGATTGTCTCGTAATCACGATTCAAATTTTTCATTTCGGTTTCAATTGTAAGACGCTCATTAAGACCTTCTTGCAATTTATTAATTCTTGCCTGGATCGAGTCGACAAGCGCTTGGTTGGACGCTACCTCTGCAGCAGCGTTATCCAAACCCATTTTTAAGGCTTGAACATATGGGTTTGCCATCTTATCAGCCCCTAAAGCAACTTCTCCCACCCCAGGATCTTCAACCGGCGCTTTTGCTACCTTTGCCTCTTCGTCTTGCTTCTTGAGTTGCTCAATTAGCTTATCAATTTCAAGTATCTCTGGATGCCTCTCGGTATATTTCAGGAGCAGCTCCGTTCGTTTATTTTTTAAAGACTCGATTCTAGCATTATCAGCTGAAACCTCTTGACTCGCAGTAGGCATACCCCAATCTTCATCCGAATCTTGAACATCAACCACCTGCTCTGCAAGTACGTTTTTCCGTGAAACTGACTGTTGCAAAGCCGTATTCGCTTCTTGCAATTGTTCCTTCAACTTTTGCAACATTTGGAATTGATCGGACTCATTTAGCAAATCTAAGTTTACTCTCTTAAATTCTTCCTTAGCCTTTTCAGCATCTTGCAACCGTATTTCGTAGTCACGAATTTGCTGTTCGATAAACCGCTGAGCATCACTAGCATCAGCCATAGCCTTGCCTTCGGTTTGTTCTGAAAAAACGGTCAAAACAGCCTGAACAACGCTTTTAGCAACTTCAGGATCCTGGGACGTGTATGCGATATCGAAGATATCCCCTCGACCACCAGTTATCGTGATATCTTTTTTAAGATTTTCAATGAGCTCGGTAGCCGCCGCCGATTCGTTTTCCGAACGCGACAATTGAGATAACTCAATAATTTTCTCCAAATTAGGCCGAGTAAACATAAGTTGCTGAATAATTCGAATTAATGCTGAGATATCAGGCTCAACCACCATCCCTCGCATCAATGGGCGAATAACAGTGGCCGAGTCGATATGGACTTTTGCCTTGGATTCGAATTTGTCCGGCATGAAAAAAACGTATGCCCAAGCGACCAAAGAAACAAACAAAGCGAGTATAATGGCTAAACGCTTATACTTTAATGTCCCTTTCAAATAAAAATATACTTCTGAAAGTTCTTGTTGCATATCAAACTGCCATGACTAGTAATAAAAATCAAACATTTCCGGAGAGCTAAAAATAAGCGTCCGGGATTATCAATATGTCCCCAGGCATCATCAAAACGTTGGCGGATAAATCTGCGTCATCAATTAGGTCGTCGATCCTAACCCCGTAGGATTTCAACTCTCCATTAAAGTTACGAATGACAGTTGATCTATTGCCGTCGGCATATTGGTTAAGTCCGATTTGAATAACAACATCCAGCAAACTCATTCCTCTCTCGTAAGGAATTGTTTTACCTTGATATCGCCCAATACCACCACCGGCTCCTCCAGCTCCACCACCGGAACCACCTCCGCCAGAAGAACCACCACCGATTCTGCCGATCACTCGAATTTGTTGGGTATTGACTCCCTTGAAACCCGAAACCATAACGACTACTTGCGGGCTTTTCACGTAAGTTGCCAAAACTTTTTCAATTTCTCGTGCAAGTTCAAACGGTGTTTTACCGTTCGCCAACAGCTCCTCAACCAAAGGAACTGTGATTTTACCGTCAGGCCTTACAACCGCAGAAGTCGACAACTCAGGGTTACCCCAAACAAAAATATTAACGCTATCCCCTGGCCCGATTTGGTAAGTGTAATCAGAAGCCTGCTGAACATCCTCCAACATCTGCTGAGAACATCCGGCATTGATAAGCAGCAAAACAGCAAATCCAACAATATTGAAAAACCTATTCATTTCAGCGCCCGAAAGTTTCCATTATTTATGTTCTAGTTCACTCAAAATTTTTCTAGCTTCGTTTTTTCCAGCAAACTCCCTTCCTGATTTCTCGGACAGCGCAATGGCTTGCTTCAGTTCAGATATTGCTGTTGCTTTATTACCAGCTTTGGCGTGCGCGACACCTAAATGATATCTTAGTTCAGGCATCTTGGACTCCTTTAAAACCAATTGCCCAAGCAATTGCAATCCGAGATCGATTTTCCCTGCTTTAACCAATGACCATGCATAAGTGTCTTTAAAATACGTATTTTCAACATCTTTTAACTTCTCGGCAAGTTTAACGCCCCTGTTCACTTCCTCGGAGTTATTCGATTCAATTAGGAGAGAAGCCAAATTATTCAACACCATAACCGAATCTGGATATTTTTCCAACAGCTTACTATAAAGTTGTTTTGCACTTTCAAAATCCTTAAGTTGCTCATAAACAGCACCTAGCGACATGGACAGTTGAATATTATCAGCATTGGCATCCAAACCTTTTAAGAGGATATCTTTTGCAATTGCAATGTCTTTGCGCGTGGACGCCTCTATTCTTGCCAAGGACTGGTACAGGGGCACAGCGTTCGGATACATCTTCAATTGCTCGTTTATAAAGTTTTTCGCTTTAGCCGAGTCATTGTTGGCGACATAAAAATTGGATAAAACACTTGCAATCGCAATGTTACCTAAATGTTTTGAATAGTGATCCTCCAAAAAATCTTGCGCATTTTTTGGCTCGTTCAGTGCAACATAGACCTTCACCAAGTTAATCATCGAGTTGAGATGATCGGGAGACTCAAGTAACACTGCCTTATAGAGTTCCCCCGCAGATTGAAATTGTTTTTTTCCTTGCATCACCGTTGCCTGCAAGTAGAGCGGAATTACTTTATTCTTGGAAAGTAACGCAATACGTTGAACGACTTCCTGTGCTTCATCTAGGCGCCCTTCCGCCACATCTGCTTCCACCTTGGCAACCAGGAATAGAATTTGATTCGGCTTGGCTTTCAGCGCTTTTTCTAAGTAGTGCTTAGCAGTATCTCTCTGCCCTGCGTTCATATATTCTTCATACACCGGAAAAAAAGCCGCAACATTGGCAGGGTTGATATCAAGCGCCAATTTAAAGTTCCGATCCGCCTGCTTTCGATCGCTTTTGATTGCGTATGCTTGACCAAGCAACTGGTATGCGGAGTCCGCATCCTTTTTTTCCCAAACCAGCTTGTTTAAGAACTCCAAAGCTTCATCGACTTTGTTTTCCGCAAGCAAGAGCCTGCCACGTAACAACTTAGCTTCATAGAAATCGGGTTTTACAGCCAATACTTCGCTCACCGCTGTATCTACTTCGTCATAGCGCTTTTCTCCTAGCGCCATCTCAGCTATCACAATTTTTGCAGACAAACCTAGGTCACTATTTTTCTCAGCTACGAGCACGCCTCTCAAACCATCTAGCCCGGCATCCCTAAATCCAGAGGCAATCATCCATTTAGACAATTCAAAGACAGTGTTTTGATCGCTTTTCGCTACGTCGGACATTACGGTGTACTCAGAAACAACTCTGTCCTTTGCCTTTGCATTTAAAAACTCTAGTAACACAATTTTCGGTTCTATCTTGTCTTTAGAAGCCTCTACAACCTGCCTAAGAGCGTTTTCCGCCTTATCAAGCTTTCCCGTCATGGAATACATTGAGGCCAGGGTTATCTTGAAGTTATCGACATCCGGGTATAAAGCCACCAACGACTCATATTCGGCAACCACTTTTTCAATATTGTTGCGCGCGGAATAGGCTTTAATGCGCAGTAATCTGAGCGGTAAATTCTCGGGTTTTACCGCTAAGGCTTTTTCAACAATTGACAATACTGAATCAATATCCCCCTTCTCGAACGCAAGAGCAGCGCTTAGAGACAGTGCATCTGGGTTTTCTGGAGCCGACTTTAATACCGACTCAACAGTCTCGGTAGCGTCTTTGTATTTCCCTTCACGGACAAACGAAGATGCGAGTATAATCTGAGCTTCAACATCTGTCGGCTGTCTTTGTAAGACAAAGTTAGCTTGCTCCCTCGCCTTATCAATCTCTCCATATATTAAACTTAATTTTCCAAGTTTTAACCTTGCCGAGGTCA
>NZ_JBYMAP010000255.1:0-5490 GCF_057766305.1 Methylomonas sp. BG-2
TTCAATTCATTTAATATTGACACGGAGAGTAAAAACATCAAAGGCATTCGCGGCTTTGTCACGACAGTTTGGTGGGCATCCTTGGCTGGCTGGATGATATATTCAGGCGTTAAAAACAACTCAGATAACGACCAAAAGAACATTGGCTTCGGGCTATTTGCCTTAACTATTTTCAAGATTTTATTTGTAGACCTTAATAGCATAAACACCAATTTCAAGATTTTTGTATTCATGCTGGTTGGAGTTCTTATGCTAGCGATTTCATTCTCTGCCAATAAAAAAACATCGCCGAAATAACATTCAGAGATTATGAAAATAGATTAACAGACACCGAAGAGCAGGTCGTCGTCCTTGGATTTTCCATAGACCACCACTATCCCGGCGGCCAATGCATTGCCCGGCCGGCCAGCAGGTGCAGGTGCAGGTGGAAAACAGTTTGGCCGCCGTCGGCGTTGCAGTTCAACACGGTGCGGTAGCCGCTGTCGGCATAGCCCAGATCCTTGGCAATTTTCGCGGCCGTTTGCAGCAGATGACCACCCAGCTCGGCATCGTCCAGATCGTTTAGGTTGGCGATGTGGCGTTTCGGAATCACCAACACGTGTAGCGGCGCTTGCGGATGCAGGTCGCGGAAGGCCAGAACCTTATCGTCTTCGTAGACCACATCCGGCTTGATTTCGCCGGCCACCATCTTGCAGAACAAACAATCGCTCATGAGCTCTCCTTTAAAGTTCGCGCCGGCCGCTGAATGCCGCCGATAACGTGCCGCTATCGATGAATTCCAACTCGCCGCCCATCGGTACGCCGTGAGCGATGCGGGTGGCTTGTATCCCAAACTTGGCGGCAACTTCGCCGATAAAATGCGCGGTGGCTTGGCCTTCCACCGTGGAATTGGTCGCCAGGATGATTTCTTTTAACGTGCCGGACGCCATGCGTTGCTCCAGCAGGTCGAAGCCGAGTTGGTCCGGGCCGATGCCGTCCAGCGGCGACAAGCGGCCGTGCAACACAAAGTATTTGCCCTTGAAGGTGGTGGCCTGATCGACCACCCAAACGTCGGCGGCACTCTCGACGATGCACAGCGTGTCGTTTTCCCGTAGCGGATTGGCGCAAACTTCGCAAACTTCGGTTTCACTCAGGGTACGGCAATCGCGGCAATAGCCGATTTCGGCGACGGCTTTTTCCAGCAATTTACCGAGTTGGCGAGCGCCCTCGCGGTTGCGCAGCAATAAATGGAAGGCCATCCGCTGCGCGGACTTGGGTCCGACGCCGGGCAGACAGCACAGGCTCTGGATCAATTCCTTCAGCAGACCCTGGTTAGCCATGGTTTAGAACGGCATTTGAAATCCGGGCGGAATCGGAATGCCGGCGGTGACGTCGGCCATTTTTTCTTTCTTCATTTTGCCGACCTTGTGCACGGCGTCGTTGATCGCCGCCGCCACCAAGTCTTCCAACATATCCTTGTCGTCGCCGACCAGCGAGGGATCGATGCTGACCTTGCGCACTTCGCGCTTGCCGGTCATCAGTATCGTCACCAAGCCGCCGCCGGATTCGCCCAGCACCTCCATGTTTTCCAGTTCTTCCTGGGCTTTTTTCAAGTTTTCCTGCATTTTCTGGGCTTGTTGCATGATGCCCGCGAGTGCGTTTTTCATCGTCTCTCCGCAATTCAGTTGATCGGCTCGATGCTGCCGGGCAATATCCGGGCGCCGAAGGTATCTTTCAGGGTTTGCACGGTCGGATCGGCGTTGATCGCGTCCACCGCGGCTTGCTGCCGGTCTTCCCGCGCTTTTTGGATTTGCAGCGCCGGCGTCATTTGATCGCTGGCCCGAGCGGCGATCTCCAGCTTGATTGGCCGACCGAAGTACTGTTGCAGCGCGCTGCGTAGCGTATCCTCGGCCCGGGTGCCGACCTGATGAAAACTCGGGTCCAGCAACAAGCGGCAAGCGCGATCGTCAATGCCGTCCAACACGCAGTTGTTGGCCAACTCCCTGGCTCTGCCGCCGATGTTCAATGCGGCGATAATCTCCGGCCATTGCTCCGGACGGAGCGAGTGTGGCGGAACCATGGACGTCGCGGGCTTTGGCTCGACGGCGATCGGCCGTTCCGCCGCCTCGGCGGATGTTACGACAGCCGCCGCAGGTTCGGAAACCGGCGCGGGTTCTTTGACGAGTGTTGATGGCCGGCCGGCGGTCACCGCCGATTCCGGCGGCGTCTCGGCTCGCCGCTGCTGATCGAGCGTTTTCGGCCGGAATGTCAGCATTCTCAACATGGTCATTTCGAAGCCGGTGCGCGGATCGGGCGCCAGCGGCAGATCGCGCTGACCGAGCAAACCAATCTGGTAGTACAGTTGCACGTCCTCGGCGGCCAGCGTCCGCGCCAATAGACCGAGAAATGCTTGATCGAACTCGGCATCGACGAAATCGGGAATTTGTTGCACCAGCGCGACGCGATGCAAGACTCTAAGCATTTGCTGCAAGATGTCGGCGAAATCCGGCGACAGTTCGGCAATATCGCCAATCTTGGCCAGCAAGGCCTTGGCGTCGCCAGTCGCCAGTTCCCGCAGCAAGTCTTCGACCGGCTGCCTCGCCACGGTGCCAAGCATGCCGACCACCGCCGCATGTACAACGCTGCCGCTGCCGTAAACGATGGCTTGATCCAACAGACTCAAGCCGTCGCGCAGACTGCCGTCGGCCGCGCGGGCCAATATTTTCAACGCCGGCATTTCGAAACCGATCTGTTCCTGTTCCAGGATGAATTGCATCTGCGCGGCGATCTGTTCCGGGGCCAGCCGTTTCAGATTGAATTGCAAACAACGCGACAATACCGTGACCGGAATTTTGTGCGGATCGGTGGTGGCCAGCAAAAACTTGACGTGCGGGGGCGGCTCTTCCAACGTCTTCAACAAGGCGTTGAAACTGTGGCCCGACAGCATGTGGACTTCGTCGATCAGATAAACCTTATAGCGGCCCTGATTCGGCGCATACTGGACATTGTCCAGCAGATCGCGGGTGTCTTCGACCTTGGTGCGCGACGCCGCGTCCACTTCGATCATATCCATGAAGCGGCCTTGCTCGAAGGCTTGGCATACCGGGCACTCGCCGCAGGGATTGAAATCCTGGAGATTTTCGCAATTTATGGCCTTGGCCAGGATGCGGGCAACCGTGGTTTTGCCGACGCCGCGGGTACCGGTGAACAGATAAGCGTGGTGCAGGCGGTCGTGACGCAACGCGTGTATCAGGGATTGGCTGACATGCTCCTGGCCGACAAGCTGGGAGAAGTTGCTGGGACGCCATTTTCTGGCGAGGACCTGATAAGCCATTGGCAGCGCGGGTAGGCTAGGTTTGGGCGGCTACTGCGCCAGCCGCATCCCGGCACACGAATCCGCTGCTACCGTTGCTTCCTTCCGGACCTGGCGGGGTTTACAGCGTATCGTTGCGAGAGGACCGACACAGTAACCATAAAACATCAGCCGTGGGCTGAAGAGCTGCGCATTATCCTTAAAACCTCCGGCCAACGCAACACCCCAAACGATATTTTCCGGCGACGGCGAACCCGGCGAGGGCCATTTGCAATTCTCCGACGGAAGCGGTAGTGTTTGCCACCCAAACTTCGCGTTACCGCGTCCCGACCGAGGCCTTACCGTGATAGCTCCCGCCAGCGCAGAACCCGCCACGCTACTGATCGTCGACGACATGCCCGAGAATCTGCACATTCTCGGCGCGTTGCTTCAGGGCGCCGGCTATCGCGTCAAGGCCGCCAATTCCGGCGCCGCCGCGCTACGTTATGCCGACCAGCCCCCGCGCCCGGACCTGATCCTATTGGACGTCATGATGCCGGAACTCGATGGCTACCAAGTCTTGACCCGCTTGAAAGCCGCGCCCGATAGCGCGGACATTCCGGTGATCTTTCTGACCGCGCTCGACGATGCTCGCGACGAACAATACGGCCTACAGCTCGGCGCCGCCGATTATATCGCCAAGCCCATCCAGCCCGCCGTGGTGCTGACTAGGGTCGCCGCCCAACTCGAAGCCAAACGGGCCCGCGACTGGCTCGCCGATCAAAATGCCTTCCTGGAGAACGAAATCGGCAAACGGATGGCCGAAAACGAACTGACCCAAAATGTCAGCATTCTAGCCTTGGCCCATCTGGCCGAAACCCGCGACCCGGAAACCGGCCAACATTTGTTGCGCACCCAAGGCTATGTCCGAACCTTGGCCGAAAGCTTGCGGAACCATCCCCGTTTCAGCCAGACCTTGACGCCGACCTATATTAAATTGTTGACGCGATCGGCACCGCTGCATGACATCGGCAAAGTCGGCATTCCCGACTATATTCTTACCAAACCCGGCAAGCTGACCGCCGCCGAATGGGAGATCATGAAAACCCACGCCAAGCTGGGCAGCGACGCCATCGAACGCGCCGAGCGCGATGTTCACGCCTCGGCGGCGTTTTTGGCGCTGGCCAAGGAAATTGCGCATTGGCATCATGAAAAATGGGACGGCAGCGGCTACCCCGAGGGCTTGCAAGGTGATGCGATACCGATTTCGGCGCGCATCATGGCGTTGGCCGACGTATTCGACGCACTGATATCCCAACGGAGCTACAAACCACCGATCGCGTTCGACGAAGCCGCCGACATCATCATGGCCGGCCGGGGGCGGCATTTCGATCCCGATATTACCGACAGTTTCGCGCACTGTCTGGAGAGCTTCAAAATGATCGCCACCGAATTCCGGGACCCGCTTTAGCGCCGAGCGGCGGCCGACCCAACCGGACAGCAATATGACGCCCAACGCCGCCAGACCGTTCACGCAAACCCAACCGGCGGTGTTGAGCCGCGGCCAGATCGGCAAGATCGTCGGCTTATACGCGTTGGCGGGCTTCTTATGGATACTGTTCTCGGACGAAGCCATCGTTGCGCTATTTCCCGAGCCCGCGAGATTCGCCTTCGTCAGCACGGTAAAAGGCTGGATTTTCGTGGCCTTGACCACCTTGCTGCTCTACCTGCTGTTAGCCCGCTACGGCCGCCACGCCGAACCCTTAGCGCCGGTGCCGGCCGAGGCTCGCCCAGGCGGGCTTCGGTTGATATTGGCGGGTGTTTTACCGGTCGTGGCGGCCGGCGTGCAATGGAGCCTCTGGAGCATCGTTTCGCCCTACGCCTGGTTTCTGATGTCCCCCGCGGTGTTCTTCGCCGGCTGGCTGGGGGGCTGGCCAGGCGGCATGTTGGCCACGGTCAGCGCCATCGGCCTAGTCTGGTACATTTTCATTCCGCCGCCGTTCTCGTTCGAATTGGCCGAACCGGCCCAATTCGTGTCGATGACGCTGTTTCTGGCCATAGGTATCTTGTTCAGTTACTTCCACCATCGTCTTCACCAACTGATCGCCACCAACCGCCGCTTGTTAAACGCCAGCGAATCGGGCTATCTGACCACTTTGAAGAGTATTGGCGATGCCGTCGCGGCGGTTGATCCGGCCGGCCGGATCGAGCTGTTGAAT
>NZ_JBYMAP010000256.1:0-5446 GCF_057766305.1 Methylomonas sp. BG-2
AGCCAGACCGCCGAGTTGATCGGTTTTTTCGTCAATACCTTGGTGTTACGTTGCCGCATCGATGGCGAAATGACCTTCTCCGACTGGTTGGCGCAAATCCGCGAGCAGGCGTTACAAGACCAAAACCATCAAGAACTGAGTTTCGGCCGGCTGCTGGAGGTATTGAATCCGCCACGCAATCCCAACCACGCACCGGTATTTCAGGTGATGCTGGCGGTGCAGAACGTGCCGACGGCGGAGTTTCGGATGGCGGATATGCAGGTTTCGCCTTTGACGGTGAACAACGGTGCCGCCCAGTTCGATTTGACCTTATTCGTCGATGAACGGGAGGGGCGTTTAGCCTGCGGTTTCGAGTACGCCAAAGACTTATTCGCCGCCGAAACGATAGAACGGATGGCTGAGCATTTACGGACTTTGCTGGAACGAGCGGCGGCCGAGCCTAAGCAATCCTTGCGGCAATTGACGGCTTTACCGGCCGATCAATACCGGCGGATCGTCGTGGGATTTAACACCACGGAGTGCGATTATCGCCGTCGGCCGCGTTTGGTTCATGCCTTGATCGAGGCTCAAGCGGCTAAGACCCCTAACGCTGCCGCCTTACGTTTCGAGGCCGATTGCCTGAGTTATGCCGAGTTGAACGCCAAAGCCAATCGCTTGGCTCACGAGCTGATCGGGCGCGGCGCGGGGCCGGAAGTTCTGATCGGCGTTTGTCTGGAGCGTTCGTTGGACATGGTGGTTGCGTTGTTGGCTATCTTGAAAGCCGGCGCTGCTTACGTACCGCTTGATCCCGAGTATCCGGCCGAACGGCTTAGGTTTATGCTGGCCGACTGCGAGCCAAGATTGTTGATTAGCCGACAAAGCGTATGCGGGCATTGGTCGGAACAGGCGCTTGCCGGCGTTCGGACACTATTGCTCGACGATGGCGATACCGAGGCAGCGATCGCCTTGCGCTCCGATGCCAATCCCGACGCGGCGGCCATGGGTTTGGCACCGGCCAATCTCGCTTACGTCATTTATACCTCCGGCTCTACCGGCCAGCCCAAAGGAGCGATGAACCAGCACGATGCGGTGGTTAACCGCCTGTTGTGGGCGCAAGACCAATATCGGCTGACGGCTGGCGATAAGGTGATGCAGAAAACGCCCTTCAGCTTCGACGTGTCGGTTTGGGAGTTTTTTTTGCCGTTATTGGCGGGTGCCGAGTTGGTACTGGCCCGCCCTAAAGGCCATCAAGAACCCGACTATTTACAGGACTTGATCGAAGCGGCACGCGTGACGACTTTGCACTTCGTGCCATCGATGTTGCAGGCTTTTTTGCCCGGCTTGGATGCGGAAAAATGCCGTTCCTTGCGGCAAGTGCTATGCAGCGGCGAAGCCTTACCGGCGGCTTTGGTTACAAGGTTTCAAGAGGTCTTGCCGAACGTGGCCTTACATAATCTATACGGGCCGACCGAGGCGGCGGTTGACGTGGCGGCCTGGCCGTGCCAACCGGACGATAGCGGTTCGCCGCCACCTATCGGCCGGCCGATTGCCAATACTCGGCTTTATATCCTCGATGCCGCTTTGCAGCCGGTTCCGTTGGGGGTTATAAGCGAAATTTATATCGGCGGCGTTGCGGTCGGTCGCGGTTATTGCCGCAAGCCGGCCTTGAGCGCCGAGCGTTTTCTACCCGATCCTTTTGCGGTGGGGGCGCGGCTTTATAAAACTGGCGACTTGGGGCGTTGGCGCGCCGACGGTGGCATCGATTATCTAGGCCGCAACGATTTTCAAGTCAAGTTGCGCGGATTTCGCATCGAATTAGGCGAGATCGAAAGCCGTTTGGCCGCCTGCGACGGCGTCGGCGAGGCGGTCGTGGTTACTCGCAGCGATCATTTAGGCGACAAGCGCTTGGTGGCTTATTTGACCAGCCGTTCCGGCGGCGAATTATCGCTTAGCGAATTGCGTAAGCAGTTGGCAGCCGATTTGCCCGATTACATGTTGCCGGCGGCTTTCGTGGTGCTGCCGTCCTTACCGTTGAATGCCAACGGCAAGCTCGATAGAAGCAGTTTGCCGGTGTCGGACTCAGAGACTTTATTAGGCCGGGAATACCAAGCGCCGCAAGGCGAAGTGGAAACGGCGTTGGCCGAAATTTGGCAAGATTTATTGGAGCTCGAGCGCGTCGGCCGTAACGATCATTTCTTCGAATTGGGCGGCCATTCCTTGTTGGCCTTAACGCTGGCCGAGCGCCTGCGGCAAAGGGGGTGGTGCTTGCCGGCCCGCGAGGTATTCGCCCGGCCGCTGCTGGCGGATCTGGCGACAGCGATCGCCGACGACGAGGCTGCCGACTGGATACCGCCGAATCTTATTTCCGATGCTTTTTCATTGTCCGCGAATACGTCGATGGAGGAATTCCGGCTATGAGTTTGAATGCTGTTTTTTCACTGCTGAAATCCCGGAATATCGCCTTATCGGAAGACGAGGGCGAGTTGGTGATACGTGCGCCGCACGGGGCGATGGACGAAGACTTGTTGGCTCGGCTAAAGCTTCATAAGCAAGGCTTGCTGACTGCTTTGCGCAACGGCCATGATGTCTCGATTACGCCGCAAATGTTGACCTTGGTCGAATTGAGCCAGGAAGAAATCGATGCCATCGTCGCCAACGTCGATGGCGGCGGCGCCAATATTCAAGATATTTATCCGTTGGCGCCTTTGCAGGAAGGCATCTTGTTTCATCATTTGCTGGAAAGCCAGGGCGATCCTTACGTGACGCGCACTCAAATCGTCTTCGAAAATCGGCGTTATTTGGACCATTTTCTCGCGGCGTTGCAAACCGTGATCGAGCGGCACGATATTTTGCGTAGCGGCATGTATTGGCAAGGCTTGCGGCGGCCGGTGCAGGTCGTGCAGCGCCGGGCGAAATTGCCGGTACATGACTTATCCGGCGGCGACGCCGAAGCCCGTTTGTTGGCGGCAACGGACCCCAGGCAGTGGCGGATGAATCTGCAACAGGCGCCTTTATTGCAGGCTTTCATTGCAGCTGAGCAAGACAGCTTGGGTTGGCGCTTAGTGTTACTGAATCATCATTTGATCGACGACAACTATACCTTGCAGCTGGTGTTGTCGGAAATCCGCCTGTTACTGGCCGGCCTCGGCGGCGAATTGCCGACGCCTTTGCCATACCGAAATTTCATCGCCAGGATGCACCGCACGGCGCAGACCGAGCACGAGGCTTATTTTCAAGAGCAACTGGGCGACGTCGACGAGGCCACAGCGCCGTTCGGTATATTGAACGTGCAAGGTGACGGCGGTAAAGTCGAAGAGGCGGGCTTGCGCTTGGAAAAAGAGGTATCGAGGCGGATACGCGATACGGCGCGCGGTTGCGGCGTTAGTCCGGCCGGTTTGCTGCACACCGCTTGGGCGGTGGTGATGGGGCGTTGCAGCGGCCGCGACGACGTAGTGTTCGGCACGGTATTGTCCGGGCGTTTGCACGGCGGTGCCGGCGCCGAGCGGGCCGTTGGGATGTTCATCAATACTTTGCCGATCCGCGTGCTGTTAGGGTGGCGCGCTTGCAGCGAGGTGGTTGCGTTAACCCATCGGCGCTTGAATAGCTTACTGGCGCACGAACAAGCTTCGTTGGCGACAGCGCAACGCTGCAGCGCCGTGCCGTCCGGCGTGCCGTTGTTTACGACCATGATCAATTACCGGCATGCGGCCATCGTCGAGGCGGACGATAAGGTCTTGACGGCTTGGGAGGGGGCGCGGGTAGTGTTCTGCGAGGAACGCAGCAATTACCCGTTGACCTTGGCGGTCGATGATTTCGGTGACGATTTCGCCTTGACCGTGCAGGCCGCGCCGGGAATCGATCCATTGCGTATCGCAGGCTATGTGCGAAGCGTTGTTGAGGGCTTGGTCGAGGCCTTGCGCCACGATCCCGATAAAGCCGTTGCCGAAATCGCCATGTTATCCGCGGCCGAGACGCGGCAATTATTATTCGATTGGAATGTGACCGCCCGCGACTACCCGGATGTATCTTGCTTACAGGGCTTGTTCGAGGCTCAAGCCGAAAGAACGCCGACTGCCGTTGCACTGAGCTTCGAAGGCTTAAGTCTGACCTACGCCGAACTGAACGCCAAGGCCAATCAATTGGCGCATTATTTGGTGGCCCACGGCGTCGGTCCCGACGTGTTGGTCGGTATCTGCATCGAGCGCTCGTTGGAGATGGTGATCGGCTTGCTGGGGATTTTGAAGGCCGGTGGGGCTTACGTGCCGCTCGATCCTCACTATCCGCAAGAGCGCTTGCGGTACATGCTGGACGATGCCGGTGTCAGTCTGCTGTTGACCCGTTCCGGTTTGGCCGAGGTAACGGGCTTCGATCGGCGGCGCAGTTTTTATTTGGACGCCGATTGGCTACAGGCGGCGTTTTACCCCGCGCATAATCCCGTGATTCGCAACCGGCCGCAGGACTTGGCCTATATCATTTACACCTCGGGTTCGACCGGCCGTCCCAAGGGCGTGGCGGTGACGCACGGTAATGCCTTGCATTCGACCCAAGCACGGTTTGCGTATTATGCCGATCCGGTCGAGGCCTATTTATTATTGTCATCGTTCGCCTTCGACAGTTCGGTGGCCGGCATCTTCTGGACGCTGGGCCAGGGTGGCTGCCTGTGTTTGCCGAGCGAAGAGACAGGTAAAGATCCGGCGGCCTTGGCCGGCCTGATCGAGCGTCGGCGGGTTTCGCATCTTTTGGCCTTGCCGTCGCTGTACGGATTACTGCTCGAACAAGCGCCCGAACGGCTGAATAGCCTAAAGGCCGCCATCGTTGCCGGCGAAGCCTGCGCGACCGAGGTGGTCAAGCGCCATTTCAGCGCTTTGCCGGCCGCCAAACTCTACAACGAATACGGCCCGACCGAAGGCACGGTGTGGAGCAGCGTTTACCAAGCCGGCTTGGACGACCTTGGCCGGACGTTGGCGATCGGCCGGCCGGTCGCCAACGTCCGCCTGTATATTCTGGACAAATATCTCAATCCGCTGCCGGTCGGCGTGGTCGGCGAGCTTTACATCGGCGGCGCCGGTATCGTGCGCGGTTATCTGAACCGCCCCGAGCTGACGGCCGAACGCTTTATTCCCGACCCCTTCCTGGCCGGCGGCGGCCGCTTATACCGAACTGGCGACGTGTGCCGTTACCGGGCCGACGGTGCGATCGAGTTTCTGGGCCGCATCGACCATCAAGTCAAGATCAGAGGCTTCAGGATAGAACTCGGCGAAATCGAAGCCGAGTTGCTGAAACAGCCGGCAGTCAAGGAAGCCGTGGTGGTGGCGAGAGAAGACCAGCCCGGCGACAAGCGGCTGGTGGCCTATCTGGTGGAAGACCAAGCCGGCACGTTGCAAATAGACGAATTGAAAGCCCAACTCAAACACGCCTTACCGGACTACTTGCTACCGAGCGTCTTCGTGGTTCTGGATGCCATGCC
>NZ_JBYMAP010000257.1:0-5424 GCF_057766305.1 Methylomonas sp. BG-2
TACTGTGACTCGACTTCCTGCGCCCGGCGCCAAGTCCAAAATTTGGCAAAATCGATCAGCGACTGATTTAACGACAAATAATAGCGAGTGCCCGAATAACTCAAATCGGCGCTGCGGACGCTGAGGCGGTTTTCCGACCAATTCGCGGTTCCGGAAACCTGCGGCAACATCTGCCCCAGCGCCTGGCCCTTTTGGGCAATGCCGATTTCCAGCTTGGCATCGGCTGACTTTAACGACGGCGCGGCCTGCAATGCTTGCTGATACACCGTCAGCAAATCGTCGGCGCACGCCCGGCCCGCCAAAGTAACCGCCAATCCCAGCAAGATGGACCTAATCGAGTGCATCATGAGTCAATCCTCTCGGAAAGCCCGCGCGAATGCATCGGTAATCGGCTGCATCAGATATTCCACGACGGTGCGCTCGCCGGTCCGTATCATCACTTCCACCGGCATGCCGGGCACCAATTCCAGGTTTTTCAATTTTTGCAGGCTTTCCGGCGTCAATTCCACTTGGGCTTGGTAGTAAGCCGCATCGGCCTTCTCGTCGACGAAACGGTCGGCCGAAATATGGATGACCTTACCTTCGGTAGTCGGCGTCAACGCTTGCTTAAATGCGCTGAATCTAATCTCGGCGATCAAACCCAGGCGGATCCGGTCAATGTCCAGCGGCGACACACGCGCGTCGATGATCAAGTCCTCTTGTTGCGGCACGATGTCGAGTATCGGACTCCCCGCCATCACCACGCCGCCTTGAGTATGTATCGCCAACCCCATCACCCGTCCGCCCACCGGCGCCTTGATCTCTATCCGGCTAACCTTGTCGGCGGTCGCCGCCAAACGCTGATTAACGTCAAATAGCTGGGATTGAACCTCGCTCAATTTTTCGGACACTTCCTCTTGAAACTTCTTTTCGAGTTGCATGATCTCCAGCTTGGTTTCGCCGATCTGAATTTCGGCGGCCGCGATCTGCGAGGTTAATGAAGCGATATCGCCCGAGTTGCTGGCATGATTGCGTTCGGTGTCACGCAAGCGTTGTTTATCGGCAAACCCTTCGGCCAGCAACTCTTTCAAGTCCTTCGCTTCTTCGCCGTAGGATGCCGACAATTCTTGCTTGCTCTGGCGCTGGCCTTTAATCCCGACAATTTGCGTGCTCAGCTGGTTGATCTTTTGCTTCAGGACCGAAATTTGGCCTTCGAAGGCCGTGCGCCTGGCCAAAAATAACTCGGTCTCGCTGGTCCTGGCTTCGGCGACACGGGTATCGTCCAAGCGGCTCAAATTGTCGGGGAACTCAATCCGGGCCTTCCGATCGCGCTCGGCTTCCAATCGGGCCAATTGCGCGGACAGCGTGATCGATTGCCCTCGCAGCACTTCCAGTTGCGAGCGGGCTTCGGTACCATCCAGCGTCAGCAAAATATCGCCTTCCCGGACGATGTCGCCATCCTTGACAAAGATTTGATGCACGATGCCGCCATCCAGGTGCTGAACGGTTTTGCGGTGGGATTTGACGGTAATCACTCCGGAGGCCAGCGCCGCGCCGTCGATCGGCGCCCAGTAACTCCACAGCGCGAATAAACCAAACGCCGCCAACAAAATGATGACGCCAATCAGGCGTATCGGTCTATCGTCAACAACAGGCGTCATCGCGGCGCCAGGTTTAACGGACGAGGACAAATTCTTCATTTCCATGGGCGGGAAAAGCAGCCGATACCGGTCACGATGCTTGTAATTGGGCTTGTTGTTGTATATGGGCCAGCACTTGCTCTCGCGGCCCGTAAACCGCCAGCTTGCCTTCATTCAAGATCATTAGCTTATCCACGTTGGACAAAACACTGTTTCGATGAGTGATGAGGATCACGGTAGCGCCCTTTTGTCTCAGCAAGGTCAGCGCTCGAGCCAGCGCCTGTTCACCTTGCTCGTCCAGGTTCGAGTTAGGTTCGTCAAGCACGACAACTACGGGATCGCCGTAGAGCGCCCGCGCCAACCCGATGCGTTGGCGCTGACCGCCCGACAAAGCGCCGCCGTTTGCGCCGATCACGGTGTCGTAGCCATTGGGCAAATGTAATACCAGGTCGTGCACGCCGGCCATTTTTGCGGCCTCGACCACTTTAACGGCGTCGACGTCGCCAAACCGGGCGATATTCTCGCCGATCGTGCCTTCGAACAATTCTATATCCTGTGGCAGATAACCCAGATATGGTCCCAATTCGGCGCGGTTCCAGGCATGGACATCGGCCTGATCGAGGCGGATCTTGCCGCCGGAAGTAGGCCAGATACCGAGCAAGGCACGAGCCAACGTCGATTTACCCGCGCCGCTGGCACCGAGAACGCCGACGATGTCGCCGGCATTGATGGCTAGGCTTAACCCCTTGATAACCGGCACGCTGGCACCGGGCGGCGTCACGATGGCAGCCTCCAACTGAAAACTGCCGCGCGGCGCGGGTAGAGACATCCGCGTCGGTTCAGCCGGAATCCGCAGCAAGATTTCGTTCAAGCGCCGATATTGACCGCGCGCATTGACAAAACCCTTCCAATTGGCGATCAGCATATCGATAGGCGCAATCGAGCGCCCCAACAATATCGAACCGGCGATCATCAATCCGGGAGTAATTTCCTTTTGTATCACCAGATAAGCGCCCAAGCCCAGGATAAGCGACTGCGAAGCCAGCCTGGTTACCTTGGAAAACGCCCCGACCAAGCCGGCGCGCGAACTTGCCAGCCCCTGCAAAATCAAGACGTGGTTAGCCGCCGCCAGCCAGCGCTGCTTGATATTCTCGGTCATGCCCATCGACTCGATCACTTCGGCATTGCGGAGATTTTTATTCACCAAGGCCCGTCCGGCAATCGCTACCTTGTTGGCTTCATCCAGGGTGGCCGCCGTGGCTTTTTCGTTGACGATGGCGATCAAAACCATCAAAACGGCAGTAGCGACGGCAAACCAGCCGTATAGGGGGTGAAAAATAAACATGACACCGAGATAGATCGGCATCCACGGCGCATCGAAAAACGCGAACAAGCCACTGCCGGTTAAAAATTGACGTAACGCGGTCAGATCGTCCAGCGGTTGCGATGTCGCCTTCTGCCCTCCGGAATACAGCGCTTGTTTATACGCGACTTGGAACAGTCGTTCGTTTAACAGCAACTCCAAACGGCTACTAACGCGCACCAGGATTTGGGAACGAACCCATTCCAAACCGCTCATGGTGGCGAACAAAATCAACATGATCAAGCTCAGCATCAGCAAGGTCGACAGATTTCCGGTCGCCACCACGCGATCATATACTTGCAACATATACAACGGCGAGGTCAACATCAGCATGTTGATAATCAAACTAAAACCGGCGGCGGATAAAAAAGCCCCCTTGCAAAGTTTCAGAGCAATTTGAATATCGGTGGGTTGAGAAATGCTCACGACGCGTTGGAAGAATATTGGCCAAAGTTAGCCCTCCAAGAGTAGCATGATTTTGGCTGTTACCGAACGAATGTTGATTTTTGCCGCCGAAGTGCTCGGAGCGAGCCACCGCCGTCGCTTGCCGACAAGCCGCCGCCGAATTTCGGCGAAAAAAAACCGGCGTCCCTGAAAGAGTACGCCGGCTTGGTGCCGTAATGCAGGATTAGCCTTGCTTGCGCAAGTACTTCTCGACGCCGGTCGTTCTGGCGTAGCTGACTTCATCGGCTTGCAATGCTTGTCTGGCCACGTATTTCGCGACGCCGGACACGCTGGGCACGTCTCTATCCGCTACTTCCTGTTTGGCCATGTATTTGGCGACGCCAGTCACTTCGCCCGCGGCTTTTTCGTCGGCGGCATGTTTCGCCAGATATTTAGACACCGAACTCACCACCACTTCCGGCTTGGCTTCCAATCGTTGCTTGGCGACGTATTTGGCAACACCGGTCGGCGTCGGCAATTGCTTGGCCAATACCGATTGCTTGGCTAGATAACGCGCTACGCCGGTAACCGGCGCGGCCTGACTTTGCAGTTGCAATTGTTTAGCCAAATATTTGGCGACACCGGTTGGCTTCGGCGCCAATTCGGCCGCCGCGGATTGGCGGGCGAGATAGCGGTCCACCGCCGAACCTTCGATAATGACTTCGGCGTCCAGCGCGGCCTCCTCGGCTTGCTCCTGTTTCATCAATGCCTCCGCTTTTTCAGCTTGCAATTTGGCTTCCGCTTCGACGTATCGAGCCACCAAAGCCACCGCGGCGGCTTTACGCGCCGCCAGCTCCTGCTCGGCCACGAATTTGGCAACCCCGGTCAACGGCACTTGCTCTTTCAATAACTTGTCTTGCCGAGCCAAATATTTTTCGACGCCGCTCAGGACAGGTACATCCTTCGAAACCAGCGCCTGCCTAGCCAAGTACTTGCTGACGGAAGTTGCGGCCGGTACATCCTTGGCCGCCAAATCTTTTTTTAGAACGTATTTAGCAACGCCAGTCACCGCCGGAGTTTCCGCCATGTTTTGCCGGATGACATACTTGGCGACCCCGGTCACCGAGTGGTCTTCCCTATCGTGCATGGTGACGTATTTGGATACGCCGGTAATCGGCGCGGCCTTAGATTGGATCGACTCTTTGATCAGATACTTTGCGACCCGGGTAACCGGATGCTCGGCCTGCTGGCTCAAATACTTTTCGACGCCGGTCGGAACCGTTTCGGGTTCGACCTCATCGACGACTTCAACAGCCTCAACGGCTTCGACGACCTCTTCTTCGGCCACCTCCACCTCCGGCTCGACCACTGTCGGCTCCAGAGCCGCCAGATAACGAGCCACGCCGGTCAATGCCGGTTGATCATCGGCCTCTTGCGGTTCCAACCGTTGTAGGTAACGCGCCACGCCGGTCAACTGCTTACCCTCTTCTTCGCCATTTCCGTCGGACACCCCGCCGCCGGCGGGTTTGTCGAAGAAAAAGCTCGGCAGTATGCCGAATAAGCTATTCATCAAACTGTTTTTTGCCATTTGAGAATACTCCTGAATGTTATCGTTGTTATGTTCTCGACCGGTTAGCTCGAAATCGCCGGTTTAGCTCACCCGAACCGCGCCGCAAGCCTAGCCTGACGAATTGAGTATTACGACCCGGTGCCGCTAAACACGACCTTGGGTTGAAAGCTGGAAGCCGGATATTTGGGATCGACTTCCGATTGCGGTTGCGCCTGTTGATTGACGCAAGGCACCGCCGTAGCGCTGGTCGGCGCGGAGCTCGCGGTCGGCGCGGCTTCGACCAGCGCCGGATCGCGGAAAACCACCTTGGGTTGAAAATCGGCCGCCGGATAATCCTGGGCCTGCGCGGCCGCGGCGGTCAACAATAATGCAACGAAAAATCCTCGTTTCAATTCTATGTTTTTCATAGTGCTCACCTTCCTCTTCCGTATGAATCGTCCCTGTCCGGCGGACAGGGACGTCTGACAAGTCACCGGCTATTAAAGCAC
>NZ_JBYMAP010000258.1:0-5409 GCF_057766305.1 Methylomonas sp. BG-2
GTTGTCCGTGGTCTGACGACGTTCCGCGCCAGCGGATCCAGAGGCTGTCCAACGACTCGATCGGGGCTTTCCCGAAGTTTTTTCCATCCCTCTTTATAACCGCCTTTTCGCCATGACCGAATTTATGTACGACATTGACAGTTTGCTGATAGCCGGGGTGCTGTTGGTTTCCATGCTGTTGGCTATAGAAAGTGGTTATCGATTGGGCGCTCGCTCCGAGCATGTCGCCGGCGAGGATTTCAAGCAACATGTCAACGCGACTTCGGCATCGTTGCTGGGAATATTGGCTCTGTTGCTGGGATTTACGTTTTCGTTGTCGTTGCAGCGCTACGATAGTCGTAGCGAGGCGGTGGTCGACGAAGCCAACGCAATAGGGACCACCTACTTACGTTCGCGGTTGTTGCCGGTCGGCGTGCGGGACGAGGTGGGTAAATTGTTGCGCGAGTACGTCGATCTGCGGGTCAAGGCCGGGGAAATCAATTTGACTGCCCACCAAACGCTCAGCGGGATGGTCGCCGAAACTAGCCGACTGCATTCGGCGTTGTGGGATTATGCGCGGCGGGCGGTGGAACTCGACCCAAGGCCGGTCACCAGCGGCTTGTTCGTGCAAACCTTGAACGAATTAATCGACAATTACGGTAAACGCGACGCGGAGCTGGCGCGGCACGTGCCCGAGTTCGTACTGCTCTTGCTCTATATTACCTTCATCATGACCGGCGCTGTGGTTGGCTATGCCACCGGGTTGGCCGGGCATCGTCCTTCCTTCGTTACCCACATTTTAGTGGGACTGATCGTGATATTGGTATTTATCATCCTCGATTTGGACCGTCCGCGCCGTGGTTGGATTCAAGTCAGTCAGAAAAGCATGCTCGATTTACAGATCGGTATTCGCGATCTTCCCGACGTCGGCAAGCAATAAAGCAAGCCCAGTCATCCGAACGGACGCTGGAGCCGGCTTGATCTCCTGAATAATTTCTAGTAGTGTTCCTGAGTCGAAAAAATGTGGCCTAGGTCCGTTTTGGTTGTTCGGCACTATTTCAAGGAAAACCTATCAACCCGGAGTTTTTATGAACCAGAATGTTTTATTGGCGGGCGTTTTACTGTTGGCGACCTTATCAAACACGGCCAGCGCCGCGGTGTTGGATTTATCGACCGACGGCTCCAATCCTACTCCGCTCAGTTTTTCCGCGGGCGACAACGTGGTCGATGTGAGATTGGACCCTAGCGCCGGTGCGGATTCGCGTTTTTTTACGTTCGACATCGCAGTTGGCTATCAACTGAATTCTATTCGATTACAGGCCTTCACCTTTAGCCAGATTGGTAGTAACCCCACCGCGACCGGCGTGGCGTTTTTCGGCTTGAAGCAAGGCACCACGATCACGCCTAGCGTCGTCGACCCAGCCGCGGTCGATGGTTACGCGCTATTGGGCGCTCCGGTCGGCACAACCCCGATCAACGGCGTCATTCCCACGAATGTGGGGGAAGATGTGTTTCCCAGTCTGATTGCCACCGGGGCGTTTACCGGTACCCAATTGCCCAGCGCGTTAGGGGCGGGCAGCTACACGGTTTGGTTGCGTGAAAGCAGAACCCTGGACACGTTTTCCTTGAACTTTAAAATAGCCGCGGTGCCGTTGCCCGGCGCCGCTTGGCTGATGGGTTCGGTGTTGCTTGGCTTGATCGGTTGGAAAGATCGACGTGGGCAGCGCGCAAACTCGATTGCGGCTTAATCGCGGTATTCGCGAAGATAAGGATTAACCGTTGCCGACTCTTCTCGACCTTTGTCCCATCGGTAATCGCGCCGATGGGTTTTCAGATACTTCGACCGCGCCGAATTTCGGAAACATGCCTACCGTTTCTGATTTGGATTGGTGTTTGCGTCGCCGAGCCGAACCGGAGCTCGCCTGACGTTTTGCGGGGCGAATTGCGGGGCTTGCGAGCGATGCCGCGCGCGGCTCCATTCCAGAGCACGGTTGGTGACTTTAGCCGGGCGAATGGCGTATCAGCAAAATCAATGTCTTGTCATATTAAACTGCGAGCAAGCCCGGGTTTTCGTGGAATAACT
The DNA here is from genome assembly GCF_057766305.1 of Methylomonas sp. BG-2. Lineage (NCBI taxonomy): Bacteria > Pseudomonadati > Pseudomonadota > Gammaproteobacteria > Methylococcales > Methylococcaceae > Methylomonas > Methylomonas sp. BG-2. Next base: position 2,063 of record NZ_JBYMAP010000258.1, read on the forward strand.
CGCCGAGCAACCGAAAAAGCCCTATCATATTAGCCATCTCTTATGTGGGACGGGCTGAAAGGCGGTAGGGATTGCCGAAACTTTATTTCTTAATTGGAAATAAACAATGCATTCAGCATGGTATTGTAAATTAATGCCTGCGAGTTATAGTGGAGCCGTCTTCAATAACTCAGCGACTGAATTCAGTCCGGGATGTAAATATGAATGCTTCAAACAGCTTTTATAGAGATATTGCCACCGGTTTGTTGTTTATTATCGGTATGCTCGGTTTTCTGTCGGGCCAATTCGTTATTTCTACATTGATGTTCGGCGCGGCTTCAATTTCCAGCAATCTGGCCTGAGTGATACTGTCCGGCCGTCATGGTTTTAGTTACACAACCCAAGGCGTTGGCGATGAAAGTCCATGTCTTTCATCGCCGGGTTCGGCGTCAATCCGTATGAGGAGTATCACATGAAAGTTCGAAAAGGCAGCGAAATGCCTAAAGTGAAGAGGCCTGGTTTTTTTGGAGCGCTGAGTGGATGGCAAATTCCGACTCGACATAAATTAAATGCGGCAATGTTGGTGTTGTTCGGCTTATTGCACATTGCCGATGGCGCGATTACTTATTTCGGCTTGAGTTTTACCGATGTGGACGAGGTCAATCCCATTTTGAATTACTTCGCCGGTTTGGTGGGGTTGGGATTGGCCATTACATCGCTGAAAGTTGCGATACTTTTGGTGATTGCTTTTATCTTCTTCGACCGTCATTCGATCAAAGGGCGTTGGGGTACCGCCACCTTGGTATGGGCCGATGCCTTTTACAGTTGGGTAGTGACCAATAATTTTGCATTGGTCATGGGTGCCTGATTCCGCCCCACCCATCCGCTTGAAACGCGTGGGCTGGTTTTAGGCTCGACGCTGTTGATGTAAACGTCGTACTTTTATCGTCCGTTGCTGTTCGAATCCCGGTTCCCGCTCCGGCGGGAGGGATTTCGAATCTGAAATCCCGTTGTTTATCCGATTCGTCGGCTACCCTCAGGCTGCGCGAAGTCGTCCGATGTTGGACGCCGAAACCTCTTGCTTCTATACTGCAACGACCCAACCGCCAGTCCAATTGACGGCAATTTAAAAACGCCGCCGGCCACGATAAATTCCGCATGAAAATTCCGTTCCTGAGCTTATTTGGCCGATTTTGCGCGGCCTTGTTCATCGCCGGCTTGACCGGATGCGCCTATGTCACCGAGGGAGGCAAACTGCGGCCGATCACGCCGCAAGCGAACGCGATGAGGCCGATGGTAGAGCATACGGTTGGCGATTTCGCGTTTACGTTGGACGGCGGCGGTCTGGTGACCGACCATCTGGCCGGCGTGTTGATCAACCAGAATGTAATGAACGCCTGGGTGGACAGAGCGTATATCCGCGATCACGAAGCGGTTGCGCCGGGCGAATTTACCGGCCGGGCCGATTATCAATTGACTTTGTCCGGCAGCCAGCATGGCGAGTCCAGTATCGCTATGCAAATCCTCAGCGGCCTGACGTTGTTTGTAGTCCCTTATACGGTGACCCAAAATTACGATATTCGCTTTACGTTGGTTGATGCAAAGTCCGGTAAGTCTTACGCCGCCAGGGTCGAAGAAGCGAATGAGGTCTATATGGAATTGTTTTTGTGGCTGGCATTGCCGTTTGCCGCGCGCAACGAGCAGGCCATGTTCGAACGAATAGCCGACCATCTCTACGATCAGCTTTACCGGCAAGGCGCGTTTCAAGCGACGAGCGGCAAGGTCAGCGTACCTTGACGGGGCTGGATCGTTGTCGGGTTAACGCGGGTGCTGTCCCCGCGTTCAAAACTCGCCGGATTTGAATCCGCGTTGGCGTGAAAGTCCGCGCTCGGGCCGATTAATCGTTTAGCCATCCTTTAAGACTAAAGCCATTATGCATATTTGGGTTGACGCGGATGCCTGTCCGAAGCCGATCAAGGATATTTTGTTCAGAGCGGCCGAGCGCCGCCGGTTGGCGACTACCTTGGTCGCCAACCAACCGCTACCGGTTCCGCCGTCGCGCTATATCAGAATGCTGCTGGTCAGTAGCGGATTCGATGCGGCGGATAACGAAATCGTCAAACGCCTGGAACCGGGCGATCTGGTGATCACCGCCGATATTCCGTTGGCGGCGGAAGTCGTTGCCAAGGGCGGACATGCCATCAACCCGCGCGGCGAGCGCTATTCCAAGGAAAACATCGGCGAACGGTTGCAAATTCGCTCGATGATGGACAGTCTGCGCGCCAGCGGCGTCGATACCGGTGGACCATCGCCCCTGCATCCGCGAGACATTCAAGCGTTTGCCAATCAATTGGACCGATTTTTGGCGACCTTAAGCCGCGCGCCGGGTCAGTAACCATCAGCCACGCCGCTCGGCGCCACGTTGTCGTTAGCGATCGCCGGCAAGCCGCCCAGTCTTTTTATCGCTAAGCAGTATTGGGAACGCGCCGGGGTCTTCGTGGCCGCGATCCCGGCCAAAGTGTTGAAGCGGGATCGAGTACCACGAGGGATCTATTTCTTGGTCATGAAGAAATAGATGGATTGGCATTTCAAGACCATTTTCGCGCCGTCTTTCTCGACCGCGGTGCAGGTTTCCATTTTAGAGCGGCCGGGCGCGGCTTGCTTGTTCAGTTTGCCGTTCTCCACCGAATAATTCAGTATCGCCTTCAACTGATCGATCCGGGCATGAGAGTCCGAATCCTGGGTAATGCCTTCCAGCGTGCCGTCGTTTTTGAATGTCCAGGTGGTGTTCAGGCCGCGGGCGCCGCTGCCGTCGGCATTCAAGGATTCCTTATCGATTTGCCAGGTGCCGAGCAATTCGGCTTGGGTCAAAGGCTGTTCCGCCGCGCCGGCACCGAAAGAAAGAGTCAACAGCGCCAGCGCCGCCAGTTTGCGATAGGACATGATAAATTCCTTGAATTGCTTGTGGGAAAGGTCGCGATTGTAGCACGCCGCGTGCCGCCCGCTCAGTGGGAATGCAGTCGAAGCGTCGGCGGCGGGTCGCCATCGGCAAACAGCGCGCCGAGCGTCTCGGCCAGCGCATCGGCCGAGCCGGCGCTGATGAAAATCAGGCGGCCGCGCCGATCGTCATTGGCGCGCGGCGGTAGCGGCGTTGCCGGATAAAGCCGGCCGGCAGCGGCCTGGATCGCGACCGGCCCGCTAAGATCGGGCGGATAAACCACGCCTTTGATTCTGGGTAGCGCGCTATTGAATTGGGTCAGAAGCCGCTGTAACCGGCTTTGTAATCGCGGCCAGTCAGGCGTTTGTTCGAAGTACAAGGATAAGCTTTGGAATGCATGCCCGGTCGGATTGGCGACGCCAGGTAGCCG
>NZ_JBYMAP010000259.1:0-5360 GCF_057766305.1 Methylomonas sp. BG-2
CGATCCATGGAAGCGCCGCATCGCCGCCGACTTGCGCGAGCATGCCTGACCACGGTGGGCTAATCCGCCTCGCCGGCCAGCGCCAGTCGCCGCAAACGATAGTTCCGCGCCGGGCCGACCAGCGCCGCGCTAAAATCGGCGCCGACATCCAGTTCCTCGACCCGCCAAGCCTCGACCGGGCCGTAGTCGTCCGGTAGCTTGCGCAGCCCGCCGCCCGCCGCCATCTCGAACTCGCACCGTTCCACGCCCAGCGCGATACCGCGACCGACAGCCTTCACAAAGGCCTCCTTTTTGGTCCACAAGCGGTAAAACGCCGCGATGCGCTCGGACTCCGGCAAGCGCAGCCAAACCGCGAACTCGTCCACCGAAAAACAGCGTTCCGCCAAACCCGACAAATCTCGGCTCGGCTTGACCGTCTCAATGTCAATGCCGATGTCGGCGGCGTCGGCGACCGCGATCAACAGCGCGCCGCCGGTATGCGAGACATTGAAGCCCGGCCCGCCCGGCAACGCCGGCTTGCCGAATTCGCCGATCTCGAAGCGCAACCCAGCCGGATCGGCGCCGGTATAGCCGGCCAGGGTTCGCCTGAGCAAACCGCGCCCGACCACGTAGCGGTCGCGCAAATGCTTAAACTTGAACGCGGCGGCCTTGGCGCGCTCGTCCGCGCTTAAGATCGTGGCCAACCGCGCCGTTCCCGCTTCGGACAAATCCAGACTGCCCCGCCAAACGTCAACGAAGCCGCCGCTCATCGACCGGCGCCCCGTCCAAGTAGTGCCGACATCGCAAGGTACGCGAAGGTCGCCGGCAATCTCGGCGATTGTTTTCCGGCGGCGGACGGGCCGGCCGGACCGCGCCGGCGCCGGTGAGCCGTTAGCCGCTCGACTAAAAAACAGGGTTCGATCATCGTTGTCCCAAAGGCCCAAAACCTCAAATTGTAAGGCCGGCCGCCGTTAAAATCGACGCGCGCGGCAAAACCATGGCCGCCCAGTCCTGAAAACACCAGTTCACCGGGACGAATCGGGCTATCGTACTAAAGCCCGGCCCGGCGGACAGCCATCCGGTCGGTTTCTATATCCGTGTCCGGCACATTCACGTAAACTGCCGACTCAATTGATTTCCAACGGGACGAGAATCATGTGGCTGCGAACCAGTTGCGACATCTGTTTTGAGGTTGGCGTACCCACACCGTTTATTCTGATGTTGCGGCCGCGTAGCGGCGCGAATCAATGGATTTCCAGCGAGTTCTACACGATCAAGCCGACGGTCCAGGTTCTGGAATACACCGACGGCTACGGCAATCTTTGCCAGCGTTTGATCGCGCCGCCGGGAATTCTGGCCATCCATACCAAGGCCGACATCCGCACCTCCGAACAAGTCGATGTCGCGCCCGGCGCGCCGTTCGAGGAGGTACAAAGCTTGCCCGACACGGTCTTGACCTATTTGCTGCCGTCGCGCTATTGCGAATCGGACCGCTTCATCGACTTGGCGCAAGAAATCGTCAGGGGTTACACGCCGGGCTACGATCAAGTGGACGCGCTCAATGGCTGGCTGCGCGCCAATATCCGCTTCAATCCGGCGGCCGGCCTATCCCAGCTTTCGGCGGTGGAAGTCAATCTGGCCGGCGAAGGCGTCTGCCGGGATTTGGCGCATCTGGGCATTGCCTTATGCCGGGCACTATGTATCCCGGCACGGATGGTGGTCGGTTACCTGTACGGCTTGCGGCCGATGGATTTTCACGCCTGGTTCGAAGCCTACGTCGGCGGCCGTTGGTATACCTTCGATCCGACCCAACTGGAGCCGCGCGGCGGCCGCGTGATCGTGGCCTACGGCCACGACGCCGCCGACGTTGCGGTATTCACCCAATTCGGCCCGCCGCTGTTTCCCACCCGGATGACGGTCGGCGTCGAGCGTTTGGCCAACGCGCGGGAATGACGGCGTGCAACGGCTACGGATACAGCACGTTACCGAATATCTGTTTTCGCAGCCGGTCACGCTGAACTGTCATCGGCTGTTGCTGCGGCCGCGCGAAGGCCACGACGTACGCATCGAATCCTCGCGGCTGGAGATTACCCCGGCTTACGCGATTCAGTGGTATCGCGACGTGTTCGACAACTCGCTGGCCTTGGTGCATTTTCAGCAAATCGCCAACCGGCTGCGCATCGGCAGCGACGTGGTCATTCAACATTACGAAGACCCGGTTCGAAACATCGGGGCTCACGAGTTCCCGCTCGCCGGCCCTTTCGGCTACGAGGCCGGCGAATTGGCGGACTTGGCGGCCTACCAACGGCCGATTTTTCAGCAGGACCAACCGGCCTTGCAATGTTGGCTGCGCGAAATCGGCCTGAAACTGCAGACGCTGAACGCGCTAACCTTGCAAACCACGCTGAACCAGTCGATACACGACAAATTCCAATACCGTATCCGCGAAGAAGCCGGCGTGCAGTCGCCGCTACGCACGCTGAATCTGGGCAGCGGCTCGTGCCGCGACTACGCCACGCTGTTTATCGAAGCCTGCCGCTCGTTGGGGCTGGCCAGCCGATTCGTCAGCGGCTATCTGCACGCTCCGGCGACCGAAGTCGGCAATGCCTCGACCCACGCCTGGGCCGAGGTCTATTTTCCGGGCATCGGCTGGCAGGGTTTCGACCCGACCGTCGGCCGCATGACCGGCAACAGCCATATCGCGGTCGCCGTGGCCCGCAACCCGGAAACGGTACCGCCGGTATCGGGCAGTTTCATCGGTCCCAGACAAATCTCGACCCGGATGTTGGTCAACGTGCAAGTCAATTTGTTGCGCTGATCCTGATCCGTTTGGGTCGGCGTCCGGCCACCGCCGCTTGTCGTAAAACCATCAATTTGTCGCGGTCATCGGCAATCCCACATCGCACCGGCAAGGCCTAAATCCCACCCTAAAACCGTAGAAATTGCGCGGAATTATAGAATATATCATTGAATTTCAATCACTTAAATTCCTTTAAAAACCAGCCCGCCTCCCGCGAAAATTGGCCGCGAATTTGCTAATTCCGAACTGTAAATGCCCGGCTCCAGGCCAAATTGTCGGCTTTCTTACCGGCAAACCGCGCCGACCAAGATCGGGCCAGCTCTTCATTCCGTTAAACCTAGAGAGAGGCAATATGTTCGAACATAAAAATTTAGATGGCCAATGGAATAAAACCATTCCGGCAACCGACAGCTTCATCAACGGCGAGGTTCTGGAATGCCGCGACACCGTGGGCGAAGAACCCGCGAAAATCAGCCGCAAGCAATACGCGGTGATCGGCGACCTGCTGGTCGAACGCTGCCTGCCGCCGGAATCTATCGGCGATACTTGGGCGCACGACGTTGGGCAGTTGCCCTGGTGGGGCGCGGTGATGAATCCGCCGCACGCCGGCATGATTGCCGACTTCAACAGCCTGAACGGCGGCCTGCAGCGCCGGAATCTGGATGTGGCCCACCACGTGGTCGGTTACGCCGCCGCCGGCGAGGAAATCACGCTGCTGAAAACCGTATACAGCGTCACCCGCGCCAGCGACGGCAAGGAACTCAGCGCGCCGTCGATGTTGGAATTGCGCAAGCTGTATTACGCTTAATCCCCGCACGGTCCCTTCGGCATCCGGCCGGGGGGACTTCCTTTCCGCACAACCCCTACCCGCGCGCAATCGAACGCAAGTTCGCACGCCAACACAGCCGCGTTTGGCGCGAGAGGCGCTTTCGCGGCGGCCGAGAGCCTTCGCCGCCGCCTAACGCCTTCGATCAGAGTTGAAGCCATTCGATCTAGCCTACGCCATCCTGATATCCGGCCGCGCTTTTGAACCCAACGTCGAACTGACCTGCGTTGGAGCGAGACGCGATGGACTTGAAAGCGTCACGACAATCGGGATAAGCTAAAAAATCACCAATCAGGAAGATGCCGATGTCCAAACCGATCGCCGCCGAATTGCTGGCCTTGCACCGTGACGAATTGCTGCGTTTTATCAAGCAACGCATCGATTGCCCGGAAACGGCTTTGGATATACTGCACGACTGCTTTATGCGTTTTTCCCATTACCTGGAAAGCAACCGCGTACAAAATCCGCGGGCTTTTTTGTACAAAATGGCGGCCAACCAAACGATAGACCACATCCGCCAACAACGCCGTAGCGACGACCGACGCGTCGAATTCGAGGCATGGCCCGAGTTGGTCGATCCGGCGCCGTCGCCCGAGGATACGATTGCCGCCCGTCAGCGCATGGCAACGTTGGAACGCCTCATTGCCGAACTGCCCGAGAAACATCGCCAGGTTTTCGTGATGCGCCACATCCAGCATTTATCGTTCGCCGAAATCGGCCAAATCACCGGACTGTCCTACAACAGCATCTTCAAATATCTGAACGAAGCGCTGTCGTTCTGCCAGAAACGCATGCCGGATTAAGCGACGATGTCCGCCGAATCCGAACCCACCAACCCACCAAAATCCGACCACGCCGCGAACGATTTTCCGACGTTGCCGTCCGGCCCAGCCGATGAACAAGCTCTGTACTGGCTGACCTTAATCAGCTCCGGCGAGGCCGACGCCGGCCACCGCGCCGCGTTTCAAGACTGGCTGACCGCCGATCCCGCGCACCGCGATGCATGGCGACGGGCGCAAGCCTTGTGGCGCGACATCGCCGAACTGGGCGCGTCATCGCCGATCGCAACGCCCTCGTCCCGCAATGCCCACCGGTCGCCGCGCCGATTCGGGTTTCAGCATTGGGCGCTGGCGGCCTGCATGTTGTTCACGACCCTATTGTTGCGCGACAACCTCGGCCTCTGGCTGGCCGACCATCGTACCGAGCCCGGCCAACAATTGACCGTGGCTTTGGCCGACGGCTCGCAAGTCGTGCTGGATACCGATACCGCTGTCTCGGTGCATTACAGCGATACCCACCGGCAACTGGAACTACACCGGGGCAAAATCTGGTGCCGGGTCGCCGCCAACGCCGACCGACCGTTCGAGGTGACCACCGGGCAAGGCACGGTGCGCGCGCTGGGCACCGCCTTCGACGTGGCCGAACAAGACGGCCGTACCGAGGTCACGGTGTACGAGCACGCGGTACGCATAGACTTGGCGAACGGCGCCAGCTTGCCGATGTTGGCCGAAGGCGCGGCGGTTGGCTTCGGTGGCCAATTGGAACCGGTCAAAGCCCAGGCCGACACTGCTACCGCATCGGCCTGGCACCGCCAACAACTGCAATATTTCAACCGGCCGCTACCGGACGTGGTGGCGGAGCTCAACCGCTACCGGCACGGCCGGATTTTCCTGGCCGACCGCGATCTGGCGCAACTGCGCCTGACCGGCACTTTCGACACCAGCCGTCCGGACGAGGCGCTGGCTCTGTTGACCG
>NZ_JBYMAP010000260.1:0-5355 GCF_057766305.1 Methylomonas sp. BG-2
TCGCCATGGTCTAACAGGCTGGCACCGCCGACGATCACCAACTGGGCGCCGGGGCGTTGTTGCAAGACTTCGCGAAAGGCTGCGAAGATGCGTAAGGTGTTTTTGCGTGCTTCGATGCCGCCGACCGCCAGAAATATCGGTCCGCCTCGGGTCAAGCCCAAGACCTGACGCAGTTCCTTGTCGTTCGCTTGAGGGATGGGCGTGTAGCGCTGGGCATCGACGCCATTGTTGATCTGTCGTGCGTCAATGCCGTAATCGTTGCTTAATTTGTCCCTCCAGTCGCGGCTGACGCATAGCACCTGCTCGGCAGCCAGGAATGAACGGGTTTGCCAGTCTGACAGCCAGATGTCGTCGAAATGATCCAAATGGTGAACGGTGCGGATGAAACCTTCGATAATGCCTCGCTCTTTCAACTTCGCCAGCGCGCAACCGCTGATGGCATCCTGAGCATGGTAAATGTCGTAGCTTTCCCGGTTGCCATGGGCGAAATAATCGATATAGGCCTGGATACGTTGGCCGACGGTGGCAACCAAGTCGCCGACCAATGCCAACAACGGTATCAGCACGGTTTTGTAGCGCACCGGCCGGAAGAAGTCTTTGCCGGCTTCGGCGGGGGCGATCAACGTGACGTCGTGGCCCAGGTCGTGCAAGGCTTCAGCCAGTTGCAGGGCGTGTACCACGCCGCCGCGCGGGTTGACGGAATGGGTCAGCATCGCGATTTTTAATGTTTGCATGTCAATTCTCCGCTGGTAGGTCAGGACTGCAGCCGGTCAAGGGCTGTTCGTTCAAGTCCCAGAACAGTTGTTCATCGCCACTGGTGAGCCGCATCTGGCGGCTGTTGTCGGTGGTGCCTATCGCTGCGCAAGCGATGCCGCGTTGAGTAAACAGTTCGATCACCGAGTCGCTGTCGTCTGTGTCGACGCTGAGTACGAAGCCGAAGCTCGGAAAACATCGCAGCCATCGTTCCAGATCGATGTCGGCGGGACGCGGTATCGCCTCGATGTCGATCAAGCCGCCTAAGCCTGAGCATTCCAGCAGCATCAACAGCGTGCCGATCACGCCGGCATTGCTGATGTCCTTGGCGGATGCGCACAGGCCGGTTTCGGCCAGCGTCGGCAGGATTTCCAAATCCTGGCGCAAGCGTTCCGGTGGTGCGCCGGTGCTGGCGTCCCACCATAAATAAGGTTCGCGGAAGTGGCCACGCAGGTCGATGGCTGCGAGCAGTTGCTGGCCTGGTTTGGCGGCGAAACTGCTGAGCAGTTTTTGGGCGCGGCCCAAGATCGCCACCGACAACTGCGGGCGGTCGTTGCGTAGATTGCTGTGGCCGCCAACCACCGGCACGTCGTAAACTTGCGAGGCGGTCGCCATGCCTTCCAGGATGGGTTTGGCTTGGGGCGCGCCGTCGCTCCAGATCGCATCGACCACCGCAATCGGCCGACCGCCCATCGCATAAATGTCGCTGACGTTGACCATCACCCCGCAATAGCCTGCAAACCAGGGCTGGGTGGCGACGAAGTCGTTCAGATAGCCTTCGGTTGCCAGCAGCAGGTAGCCGTCGCCGTCGGGGATGGCGGCGCAGTCGTCGCCCACGGTAATCTTTGCGCTGGAATGCCAGAGGGCGGTGGCAGGCAGCAACTTCATCACCTCGGCGATGTCGCGCTTATGTGCCAGCCCCAAGCCTTGGCGGATGCTCAGCGACAATTCGGCCAGCGTACTCATGCCGCGATCCGGGAGGTAGCGACGAAACCTATGGCGCCGTCGGCATAGGGCGGATACCAATCCAGATCAGCCTGCATCAGATAATGCGAGCGGCCGTGGACTTCGATTTCCTTTAGCGAGCGCCAGTGCAGGCGCCGGAATAGCAGTTGGTTGCGCGCCTGCACCTGCGCTAAAAAGGTATTGCAGCCCCGGGCATGGGCGGAAGTCACCGCCAGCTTGATCAAGGCCGCGCCGAGATTTCCTTGCTTGCGGTAGTCCTGATCGACCGCCAAGCGCGAGCCCCACCAGACGCCGGGTTTTTCTTCGTGTATGCGCACTGTGCCGACAACATGATCGGGCAGACCTGCAACACAGGCGATCGCGACGATGGGCGTGGCGATGTCGTCGATTGGGTCGACGTCGTCGCCGGCGAAGATGCCTTGCTCCTCGCAGAACACGGCTTGGCGCAAGGCCCGCATTTGCTGGCGCTCCCAGTCCTGGGTGACGAACTTGATCAGGTATTCGTTGGCGAAATAGGGTTTAAAGTCGTCGGTCCACATCTCACACCTCGTAGCTGGCAAGTGCCGAGCAGGCGCCGCATTTGGCGCAGCCGGCTTTGATGTCTTTGGATAGCAGGTTCGCTTGTTTCAACATCGCGCCGAGTTTCGGCAAGATTTGCGCCATGCAGGCAGGCGTCGGCGCCGGATGGTTTTCCAGCGGCGTGCCGGTGATCGGCACGAAGGGCACCACGAAGGGGTAAACCCCTTTGGCGATCAAGCGTTCTGACATTGCCAAAATGGCTTCCGGCGTGTCGCCGAGGCCGGCCAGGATGTAGGTGCTAACCTGGCCACGGCCAAATACTTTCACTGCCGCGTCGAAGGCGTCCATGTAACGTTCCAGCGGCACGCCGGCCTTGCCGGGCATGATTCGCTCGCGCACTGCCGGCGTCACCGCTTCCAGATGCATGCCCAAACTATCGATGCCGCAGGCTTTCATGCGCTCGAACCAGAAATCGTCGTCGGGCGGCTCGCATTGGCCTTGAATGGGTAATTCGATGGCGGCCTTGACGGCTTGGGCACTTTCGCACAGCAGTGCCGCGCCCCGATCGGTCAGATTCGGTGTGCCGGTAGTCATCACCATGTGCTTGACGCCGTCCAGCTCGACGGCGGCTTTGGCGACCTCGGCCAGTTGCTCGGGCGTCTTGCGCAATATGGTCTTGCCGGCCGCCAGCGACTCGCCGATGGCGCAAAATTGGCAGGAAGTCTTGCGGTTGCCGTAGCGGATGCAGGATTGCAGCAGCGTGGTGGCCAGCACGTCCGACGAATGTAGCGTGGCTATCTGTGAGTACGGGATGCCGTCCTCGGTTTGCAAATCGTAAAAGCGCGGCTGGCGCGGAAATTCGATGTGGCTGACGATAACGCCGTCGCGGCGAATTTCGCTGATGCCGTGTTGGTCGGGGCGACTGGCGACGAAGGGCGACTCACAGGCCGAGGCGGTGGCGATAGGAATCATCACCGTTCGGCCGGCGAAATTGACGGCCTTGTGGTCGGAAGGTCCGGCGCCGCCCCGCCGGCCAGCGATACCAACGGCACTGTCTTCCAGGCGTAGCCCTAAGGATTGCAGATCAAGCAGTAAAGCCGCCGTGCCGGCGTCAGCCAAGGCTAAGGGACTCATGGCGTTCTCCTTCTTGGTTGATGGGGGAAACAATGTTTGGCACGTTGGTCAGCGAATCGCTGAACATCGGTACGGCAGGGCGGTCGTCTATGCGCAGACTGAGCAGTTCGGGGCGGGCGTAGTGGCCGACCGAATCCATCATCCGCTTGCGCTTGGTGATTAAATTCATGTCCAGGTCGGCGATCAGAATGCCTTCGCCTTCGCGCAAGGGTTCGACGACATGCTGGCCTTCCGGCGAGATGATCGCCGTGCAGCAACCGCCGCGTAGGGCTTTTTGTAAATTCGGGTCGGTGGTCACCGCATCGATTTGTTCGTCCGAGAGCCAGCCGGTGGCATTGATCACGAAGCAGCCCGATTCCAGCGCATGGTGGCGTATTGTCACCTCGATTTGGTCGGCGAAGATCGGGCCGACCAAAGAGCCCGGAAACTGGCTGCAATGGATCTGTTCGTGCTGAGCCATCAGCGAATAACGGGCCAGCGGGTTGTAATGTTCCCAGCAGGCCAGGGCGCCGATCCGGCCGATGCCGGTTTCGACGACTTTGAGGCCGGCGCCGTCGCCCTGGCCCCAGACCATGCGTTCGTGATAAGTCGGGGTGATCTTGCGGCGTTTCAGCGCCAGACGTCCGGTTTCGTCGAAGATCAATTGCGTGTTGTACAGGCTGCCGTGGTCGCGCTCGTTGATGCCCAAAACGACCACGACGCCGTGGGCCTTAGCTTGCGCCGCCACCGTATCGGTGATAGGTCCCGGCACCGTCGGCGCATACTCGTACAGTTTCAGATGCTCGCGCCCTTGGGCGACCGGCGGCAACACGAAGGAAAAGTAGGGGTAATAGGGCACGAAGGTTTCCGGGAATACCACGATTTGCGCGCCCTTGGCGGCGGCGTCGCTGATGGCCTGGCAAACCTTGTCGCCGGTGGCTGTCGCCGATTCGAACACCGGTGCGATCTGCACCGCCGCGGCTCTGACGATGTAGGGATGGGTCACAATAGGGTCTCCTTTGGCAGAACTGAAGGCCCGAACGCGAGTCCGGGCGCTGGCTAATGATGGGTATGGCTTATAAGGTCCAGGTATCCAGGATGAAGGCGTTGTCGCGCTGATGCAGCAACCCGATGTCTAACACATCCAGAGGGCTGATCGGGCGAATGCCGGGCAGCAAGCTAGGTTCACCGTGGCCGTACAGGGCTTGCAGCGCAAACCGGCAGGCATAGACTTTGCCGCCTTCTTCGATGAATTTGGCAATTTGGTTGGCGTAGTTTTGGTGGCCCGGAAATGACTCGTCGCCTAGGCGCGGAAAGCCGCGTTGCAGACCTAGCGTCACACCCGGACCGTAGAGCAGAATGGAGGTTTCGAAACCTTTGCGTTGCAGACGGGTGGCTTGCAACAAATTGACGAAGCCTATCGAGCCCTCGAAGGCGACGGTGTGGAATTTGACCAGGGCTTTTTGGCCGGGTTCTGCTTTTACGTCTTCAAAGACTTTTTCTTCGAAATCGACAAAAAAATCGCCTTTTTGGTGGGCGGGGGCGGTAACTGCTGGCATGTAAATCTCCTCATGATCAGTAAAAAACCCGGCGACGGAGAGCGACGCCGGGAGGAACAATGACTGTCAATCCCGTATTGCGATCGACGAGGCATACTTTACGGATCAGAGAACTTTCAAAACAGAATCAGGTGGCTATCGAATTATCGAATACAGATTGGGATGAAATTTATCTGTATCGATGAAAAAAATGACCAACTGTTATGCTCAAAAGAGGAATTGATAAAATCTAAAGCAAAACAAACAACGTGAGTTAGGTCGGGGCGAGCGCAGTTTTTATCATGCCGTATCCGTTGATCTTAAAATGGTCGGACTGTTTGATAAATTTCCCAGTTGGCAATAAACCTAGACTGAGCTTTGGTTAGCTTTTAGCGTGGGGGTCTGCCGATGTTCGATGTAGAGATCGAACGATCTCGACAGGCGGACCGCCGCGACTTCCGGCAAA
>NZ_JBYMAP010000261.1:0-5343 GCF_057766305.1 Methylomonas sp. BG-2
GCCGCCGCGTTCGTGGCCATATTCGCGCTGAATCTGCCATTTCCGTTGATTGTGATCGGCGCTGGACTACTGGGCGCCGCCGGCGGCAAATGGCTGCCGGCCAAGTTCGAGGTGGGCGGCGGTCATGGCGGCGCGAAAACCCATTTCGGACCGGCAGTAATAGACGACGACACGCCGACGCCGGGACACGCTTTGTTCAGGCGGTCGCGATTCTACCGTTTGCTCGCCGTGGGTTTGGCTTTGTGGGCTGGCGCGCTGGGCGCTCTATGCGCCAAATTCGGCTGGCAGGGCGGTCTGACGCAAATGGGCTGGTTTTTCACCAAGGCTGCCTGGCTGACTTTCGGCGGAGCCTATGCGGTGTTGCCTTACGTCTATCAGGGTGCCGTGGACACTTACCACTGGCTGACGCCGCAACAAATGATCGATGCGCTCGCGTTGGGCGAAACCACACCGGGGCCGCTGATCATGGTCAACACCTTTGTCGGCTTCGTCGCCGGTTGGGGGCAGGCTTGGTTCGGTCCGGACCGGCTGTTTGCCGCCGCTGCCACCGCCGCGATTGTCGTCACCTATTTTACCTATCTCCCCAGCTTTTTATTCATTCTGATCGGCGGTCCGCTGGTGGAAACGACTCACGGCAATTTGAAGTTTACCGCCCCTTTGACCGGAGTGACGGCCGCGGTAGTCGGCGTGATCGTCAATTTGGCGGTGTTTTTTGCGTACCACGTGTTCTGGCCGCGGGGCTGGAACGGATCGTTCGATGTTTTTTCCGCCGTTTTGAGCGCGGCGGCGCTATTAGCCTTGTTTCGATTCAAGCTAGGAGTGATTCACGTCATCGCCGCCGCCGCGCTGGGCGGCTGGTTGTGGCGCTTTTTGCTGGATTTTAATGACTAGGAGTGATGTTATGAATACCGATGCTTCCCGTCGCGAATTTATCAGTCTCGCCGCCGCTGGCGCCGCCATCGGTCTATTGACGCCAAGGACGACGCTGGGCGACGAAACCGATCCGGCTCCGCGGGTTGCCCTCCCCGGCGTTTTCGCCGCGGAACATACGCCGAAGCCCTTGAGTTTCGAACCCGCCAAACTCAATGGCTTGTCGGAAAAACTGATCCGTTCGCATTGGGAAAATAACTACGGCGGTTCGGTCAAGGCCTTGAATGCGGTGAAACAAAAGCTCTCGGTTTTCTTGGAAGATAGCACACTGCCGCCCTATCTCTATAACGACTTAAAACGTGAACATCTGTTGCGCACCGGTTCGGTCGTCCTGCACGAATTGTATTTCGACAATCTCGGTGGGAACGGTATTCCGGATAGGGCCTTGCGAAACCTGATCGGCTCGGCGTTCGGCTCCTTCGAAACCTGGGAAAAAGAGTTTCGGCGGATTGGTGCGGGTCTGAGCGGGGGATCGGGTTGGGTCACGCTGGGTTTAAACCTACACACCGGATTGCTGGAAAACTACTGGCACGCCGACCACCAGCATTCCCCGGCCGCGGCCCTGCCGATCCTGGTACTCGACATGTACGAACACTCGTACCAAATGGACTACGGCGCCGCCGCGCCGGCCTACCTCGACGCATTTTTTCGGAACATTCAGTGGGAGATCGTTGCCGCGCGTTTGGATAAGGCATTGAGAGCGTTGGTAAAATAATCTCCCTTCCGATTGGCGGTGCCGCCGGTTTCTCGCGCGGCCCAAAGCCGGAACACCACGAATGGGTTAACTATTCGCTGCGCCGAATTTGGCTGGCGCGCTAAATTTTCATTCCCGGCGCGCTTCACGCCGAATCGTTTCCGCCAAGACATTGCTTCGCGAACGGTATTGTTCAGCGATCGCATGGAATACCCTACGTGGGGAGGGTTTTCGAAACTCGGATTTGCGGTTATTGTTTACCCGCTGATAAATGTTGCTAGAGCATATGGTCAGCCAGGCCGGATTCGATCATTCGCTTATCCGCGCATTTCCAAGACAAACAGGAGTTATCATGAAAATTTTACCTACCCCATTTGTAACGGCCATACTGTTCGGCGCTGGGCTGAGTGCCGCTGACGCCGCGCAACAACCGAATTATTACGAATGTGTCGGGCGCGGGGCTAGCCTGACCCTCAGCGTCGGCAGTAAAGCGGAAGTCGGCATCTTGCCGGCTACCACCGCGCTAAACCTGGAACTGGGCAAGAAGAGCTATTCATTTCAGGAAGCCGACATCACCGTCGAATCGACCTTGATCGGCGACTTGTGGGAAGTGACTCTGGGTTTTATCCCGGATGTCAGCGTCGATCATGCTTCGCTGGTGATTCCACAGATCAATCTCGGCACCGCGCCTTACCGCTTCGCGAGCAAGCTGATTTTGACCCACGTCCGGACCCCATTCACCGGGGAACCGCCGGTTGGCGTCGTGAATGCTTCGAAATACATCGACCTGAATTGCACCGCGTCAGTGTTGTTCTACTAAACCCTAAGGCCCGCCTGCCGACCGAGCCCAAACCCGCGGCGCCGATTCGGCTGTCGGCTTACCGGGTTGGGGCGGGCCGATTTGGAGTTGGCTGTCCTGGGTTATAAGCGTTGGCCAGGTCGGTTTCGTCAATCAAAATTTAGCCTCCGCTTGAAATTTACCCTATTGCTCACCATGCTGTGGATGTGGGGCGGCTTGCCGGAGAGATTCAAGCCAGCCGCCCAGTGTGTAAACCCTAAATGGCGGTTCCCGTGGTTGGTTGCGGGAACCGCTCAGTGGAGGCCGACATGCAACATTCCCAGCATCCCCACTCGTCCGATCAATTCGTCAAACGCGTGTTCGCCGTCGGGGCGGTGGCGGCGGCGTTGATACTGCTGTGGCATTGGCGGCCGGAAGCGCCGACCGAGCCCGCGCCGGTCAGAACCGTCGCGGCGCGCGGCGACTTGGCGGCCGACGAGAAAAGCACGATCGAGCTGTTCGAAAAATCCCGCGATTCGGTGGTGTACATCAGCACCGCCGCGCTGGTGCGCGACGCCTGGACCCGCAATGTATTTTCGGTACCCAAGGGTACCGGCTCCGGCTTTATCTGGGACGAAGCCGGCCACGTGGTGACCAATTTCCACGTCATCGCCGGCGCCAACGAAGCCACGGTCAAACTGGCCGACGGCCGCGATTACAAGGCGGCGTTGGTCGGCGCCAGCCAGGTGCACGACATTGCGGTGTTGAAGATCGGCGTTGGCTTCAAGCGGCCGCCGCCGGTGCCGATCGGCACCAGCCGCGATCTCAAGGTCGGACAAAAAGTATTCGCGATCGGCAACCCGTTCGGCCTGGACTGGACCTTGACCAGCGGCTTGGTGTCGGCGCTGGACCGTTCGCTGGGCGGTCAGGAAGGCCCGGCCGTCGAGCATTTGATTCAGACCGACGCCGCCATCAACCCCGGCAACTCCGGCGGGCCGCTGCTGGATTCGGCCGGCCGGCTGATCGGTATCAATACCGCGATCTACAGTCCCAGCGGCGCCTCGGCCGGCATCGGTTTCGCGGTGCCGGTGGACACGGTGATGCGGGTGGTGCCGGAATTGATCAAGCAGGGTAAATACATCCGCCCGGCCCTGGGCATAGAAATCGACCAGCAAATGAACGAACGACTGGCGGCGCTGACCGGCACCGCCGGCGTTGCGGTATTGCGGGTGCAGCCCGGTTCGGCGGCCGAAAAAGCCGGTTTGCGCGGCGTGGAATTTTCGCCGAACGGCCTGATGCCGGGCGACATCATCGTTGCCATCAACGGCAAGGAAGTCGATTCCTTGTCAAAATTGTTCGCCCGTCTGGACGATCAGAAAGTCGGCGACGTCGTAAAAGTGCGGTTGGTCAACAACGGCCAGACGCGCGAAGTCGAAGTGACCTTGCAACCGGGGACTTGAGACTGCTCTCCGACCGGCGGTGGCTACGACTGGCGCGAGGGACGAGGTGGGCGTGCCGAACATGGAAGGCTCGCAACCGCCGTTTAAATAATCCGAGTCGGCGCGGGTGGCGCTTTGCCATCGTCGTCGCTCTCGCCAATTCGCGATCGGCTGGTAAGCTCGCAAGAAAAACTCCGCATTCCGCCAGCCATGACCGCCACCAAACCGCCCAAACTCAATCCGCGCAAACTGCTGCTCAGCAAATGGACCGCCGTACTGCCGCAAAACCAGGAAAAGCACTTCATCGTCAGCAAGCTGTTATGGCCCGACGATCCGGCCTTGCCGCTGGAGATGGTCGAACTGGAGGCGGTGTTCAGCAAACGGCTGCGAGTGCTGCGTTGGCGGGAGTTGCGGGACACCGGTATCTGGCGCCAGGGTTGGCATTGAGAGGCCGGCGGTGATCGAGGCGGCGCGGTTTTCGCGCGGAAAGGCGGCGGCCGAGAAATGACCACGCTACGCTTGATACATAGAGCCCTCTAGTCGCGGGACAGAAATCCCTAGGGGAAACGCGCGACGCGGGACCAGGCAATACGAACTTGAGTTTTTGACCCATCAACGGAAACCTTGAATGACCAGTTTGATCGTGAAATCGGCGAATCCGCAGGGTAAAGGGAGCGTGGCCTTGCTGGACAGTTTGCAGCAGGCCAAGAACCAGTTGGTCGCGCCGGCCAAAAACCTGCAGCAAATCAGCAGCGACCTGTTTACCTCGCTGTTCGTGTTAAACAGTCAAATTCGTTTCAAACCGACCGCCAAGCAAACCTATTGGCTGTATCTGAAAGACGGCGACTATCGGCTGTCGTTGATCGCGCCGGCGCAGTGGTCGCCGGATCGGTCCGGCCGCTTCGTCGGCGCTTGCGAATTGCAAGCCGACTTAACCTGGACCCTGGCCTTGTCCGACGATTGCGCCAACGACCGGGCATTCCTGCAAACGATCGCGGAACGCCGCCGGCAGCTGGAGCAGGCGCTGCAACAGGCCGAAAAAATCGACGACGTCTTGCCGGTCTATGTCGAAACCCTGCCGTATTACGCCAGAGTGCTGGCCTCGGCGTTGGCCTATTCGCTAAAGCAATCGATGCAAAAATCCGGGATTTTGGGCTTGAGCTTTCGGCAAGCCGAAAACCGGCGGCGGCTAAATCAACCAGAATAGAACCCGCTTGGTGGGGCGATCAATGGGTCGTGCGAGAGGATGGCATTGCCACTGCTACCGTATATTGCGCGCTTGCCACTTAAAAAGGCGGCATTGCCGTTTGAACCGCCGAGCGTCGCAGCTTGACCGGCAGCGGTCTGATCGCGACAGGCTAGGACGCGGTTTATACCGGCAACGTTCTTATCCGAACATGCAGCGCTGCCATCTAAACCTCCAAGCTTCTCCGCCGAACAGGCAGGCCTTTATGTTGAACACGCAGTCTTCCGTTATGAGCAGTCAGCGTTGATGGTTTGAC
>NZ_JBYMAP010000262.1:0-5326 GCF_057766305.1 Methylomonas sp. BG-2
CCGCCGGCCACGGAAACGCGTACGTTCAGCCCCAGGTTGGCGACTTCAGCCAAGTCGGTGAAAGGGGTTTGACCAGCCGCTTGAGCGTCCAGACCGGTGTGAACACCCATGATTTGCGCGCCCAGTTTCGCGGATTCGCGAGCGCATTCGCCTTTGTTAGGCACGTTGATCAGGTCGACTTGAACTTCGGCGCTGTATTTTTTAGCCGCTTTAATCACGCCACCGATGGTAGCCAGACCGGAAACGC
The DNA here is from genome assembly GCF_057766305.1 of Methylomonas sp. BG-2. Taxonomy (NCBI): domain Bacteria; kingdom Pseudomonadati; phylum Pseudomonadota; class Gammaproteobacteria; order Methylococcales; family Methylococcaceae; genus Methylomonas; species Methylomonas sp. BG-2. The sequence continues at coordinate 248 of NZ_JBYMAP010000262.1, forward strand.
CCAGTACGGTGCAGATGTCAGCGCCGGCCGCATAGAATGCGCCCGCTTCGTACTCGCCAGCGTCCATGGTTTTCAGGTCGACCAGCAGCAATTGGTTGGGAAAACGTTGTCTCAGTTCCTTGACCAGATTGATACCGTTGTATTTGATGCAAGGGGTACCGATTTCGAAGATATCGACGTAAGGTGCGACTTTGTCGGCCAACGCAACGGTTTGGTCGAAATCCAGTGAGTCCAACGCCATTTGAATTAATGGTCTTGCCATACTTATGTGCTCCGATTGTTATAGTTACAGTTATTGTTTTTAAGGCCACCCTTACAACAAAGCTCCCATTTCCCAGCGAGATTCGAGAGCCTAGCAAGCCTTTGTTGACGGGCAAAATAATCGAGTGCGGCAACTCTAAATCAGAACCGGCACCCTGTCAATTCGCGACAGCCCAAATAAACGCAAAAATCCGGGTAATCGCTTGGATTTGATCGCGACTCAGCCTTCCAGACCGGTCCAGGGCTTATACAAACCGGCGGCATCGACGCCGAACATATCCAGGATACGACCGACCCCTTCGTCAACCATCGCCCGTAGCGAATCGGTTTTGTTGTAAAACGCCGGCATCGGCGGAAATATGATGCCGCCCATCTCGGTAACCGCCGCCATGTTGCGGATGTGCGCCAGATTTAACGGAGTTTCACGGGGGACCAACACCGTTTTACGTCGCTCCTTTAGTGCCACATCGGCTGCGCGTGAAATCAGATTGTCGCCAAAACCATGCGCCACCGCCGCCAAGGTTTTCATCGAACACGGCGCAATCACGACCCCCTCGGTCTTGAAGGAACCGCTGGCAATACTGGAGGCAATATCGTTGATGCCGTGCGTCACGTCGGCGAGCGCGTATAGCGCTGACCTATCCATGTCCAGCTCGTATTTCAGATTGACCAAGCCCGCCGAAGAAATCACCAGATGCGTTTCCCATTCCGGCCGCTCGCGGAGTATCTCCAGCATCCTGACGCCGTAAATAGCGCCGGTTGCGCCGGTCATGGCAATCACCAAGCGTTTTTTGGTCTCCGCCATGCCTCAGCCCAACTGCTCCGCCATCCGATCCGCCGCCGTCACCAACGCGTCGATCATTTCCTCGCCGCGAGCAACGTGTCCGGCGTTGGGTAGCACGATATATTCGGCGTGACGCAGCGCGCGATGCAAAGCCCAGCCCGCCTCCAACGGACACGTAAAATCGTGCAACCCATGGATGATCACACAGGGAATATCGCGCAAGACTTCGCAGTTCGACAGCAGTTGATTTTCAGAGAGAAAGTAGCGGTTTCGGGCGTAATGCAGTTCCATCCTCACTTGCAACACGTCGCGCTCGCCGACCGGCTCCTCGCTTGCGATGAATTCATTGCCCAAGGCCACCTGACCGCCCCAGGCTTGCCAGCCTTTCGCCGCGCGCCGGGCCAGACTCTCGTCGTCGCCGAATACTAAGCTCAACAAATTGGGCAGTACGTCCTGATTTTCCTTGGCGTCTACGCTATCCAGCAAATCTTGCCAAGCCTGAGGATAAATCCGATTGGCGCCGTTGCCGAGAAACCAATCCATATCGGCGGCCCGCGCCAGAAACACGCCGCGCAACACTATGCCCGATACCTTTTCCGGAAAACGCTGCGCATAGAGCAATGCCAAAGTCGCCCCCCAGGAACCGCCAAACAGCAGCCATTGCTCAACCCGTAAGCGAATCCGGATGCGCTCGATGTCGTCAACCAAATCCAGCGCGGTATTCGCTTCCAACTCGCCAAACGGCAGGGACTGACCGCAACCGCGCTGATCCAGCAAGACGATATGGTAGCGCTCCGGATCGAAGTAGCGCCGATGCTCCGGCCTGGTACCGGAACACGGCCCGCCATGCAGAAAGATCACCGGGATACCGGCGGGATTGCCGGATTGCTCGACATACACCCGGTGCGGAGAATCGGTATCCAGCAGGAAAGAGTGGAACGGGGAAATTTCGGGATACAGAGTCTTCATGCTTAAACTCATAAAAAAAGGGAAGGCTTTGACACCTTCCCTTTTTGGGCAACGCTTGGTTTACAAATTAGAATTTGAAACCAACGTAGCCGCCAGCGTTGAAACCGTCGGTGGGTGTAGCATCCGTTTTGCTGGTGGAGTAGTGATAACGCACGTCAGTACCCAACACGATGCCTCTGAACAAGTCGTACTCAGCACCGGCGCCAAAGTTCATACCGGCGTTCAACACAGAAACCGCGTTGGAAGGAACGCCCAGGATATTGATATCCAAACCGACCGGGATGATCCATGGACGCAATTTGCTGTCGTGCATGAATTTAATTTTTGGCGAAGCATTGATTCTCAGACGAGCATCGGTTGATGTTTCTGTATTCGGCACACCAGCTACACCCCAAAGAGTGGCTGCTGAGTTTTTACCTGTGCCGTATTCGGCATATTCAACCCCAAGCTCGATTCCGAAAGAAGTGTCGTCCATCAGGCCGAACAAATCATTATTGACGTTAAAGTCGAAAGCACCACCAAAGTAGAAACCGTCACCGTTCGGATTGTTTGACAACAACGCACCGTTTTGGGTGGCGCCGCCTAAAGGTCCTAGTGAACTGCCTCTAGCATGATCCAAAGCCGACCAACCGCCACGAACCGCGACCAAGTTATCTTTGGAATGAGAAGCCTCAGGAGCGGCTTTAACCGATGCCATCCATTGATCCAACTCTTGGATTTTAGCGGTTTCGGTAGACGCTTTAGCGGAAGAAGCCGTTTTAACGCGATTCAACTCGGCTTGCATGGCTTGCATTTGTTCGGCCATTTGTTGCATTTGAGCTTCCAACGCTTCGGTTTTTCTAGCGGCGGCATCCGCTACCCGCTCCGCATTGGCGCCGGCTGCTTGGGCTTGCGCGCCAACCAGTGTCAAAGTCGCCGCGGCCATGCCTAGCGCTAATTTGGTTTTGGTAAAACTCATAGTCGTTCCCCCCAAGGGTTGTTATTGTTAAGACTGCATTGGCTGGAATGCAACACAGGATTTCTTCACGCGGGCAATAATAGCAGCAAAAAACCAGCCGTACAAGTTTTACGTCTTTTTTTTGCGAATTAAAATTTAATTAGAATTCATTGATTTACATCAAAATCATAATCTATATTCAATGTTTGTCTATTTTTCACAACAGCCGTTTGTTTTTTCACACTCGGCGAAAGCCCGCCAACCTATTCCGCGAAATGTCCGCTTCGTGATACCTTAAAAAAGAGTCGCCCTAGCCAATCTTCCGCACCCGCATGACGCAAAATCTGGACATTCTCATCATCGGCGGCGGCATCAGCGGCCTGCTAGCCGCCCGCGAACTCCGCCTGGCCGGACGCGATGTCGCCATCATCGATAAATCCCTAGCCGGACGTGAAGCCTCCTGGGCCGGCGGCGGCATTTTGTTGCCGATTTATCCTTGGCGGCAAGCCGACGCCATTTCCGAACTGGCGATAGCCAGCATCGAAACGTATCCACGGCTGTGCCGAGAATTGCACCACGCGACCGGCATCGATCCGGAATGGCGGGACTGCGGCATGTTGATCAGCCAAAACCCCGACCGCGAAGCCGCCGTGGCTTGGTGCGAGCGCTACGCCATTCGTCATCAGACGCCACCGCCGGACCTTGTCACCGGCCTGCAAGCCGACTGGCTGCAATCGCTGTGGCTACCCGACATTGCCCAAGCCCGCAACCCGCGACTTCTGAAGTCGTTGCAAGCGTGGTTGCGCCAGCAAGGCGTCGAGTTTATCGAGAATGCCGACATTAGGTCGCTGACGGTACGTGGCCGCCGAGCCGTGCATTTGCAAACAGCCGACGATTCTCTGTCGATGCGGGAACTGGTGATCAGCGCCGGCGCCTGGACCGCCCACCTGTTGAACGCATTGCTGCCCGAGCAAATGCTGGATTTGCGCATTCAACCGGTGCGCGGACAAATGTTGCTGTTCGAGGCCGAATCCGAGACCCTACCCTGCATGGTGCTCGACGGCGATCATTATCTGATTCCACGCCGTGACGGCCGCATCCTGGCCGGTAGCACCGTGGAACAGGCCGGCTTCGAAAAAGCCACGACCGAGTCAGCCCGCCAGGCGCTTTTCGAGTTCGCGACCCGGTTATTGCCAGCACTGAAAAACTTCCCGGCCTCTCATCATTGGGCCGGGCTGCGCCCCGGCAGCCCCAACGGCGTGCCGTATATCGGCCCGCATCCGGACATTGACAATCTGCACATCAATGCCGGGCATTTTCGAAACGGCTTGGTGATGGGCCCGGCCGCCGCTCGCTTGCTGAGCGATCTGTTGCTGAAACGCCCCGCCTCGCTGGATCCCAGCCCCTACTTACCCAATCGCCTGCCGCTACCATGAACCTGTACCCCCTGTTGCGCCCCTTGCTGTTTTCGCTGCCGCCGGAAACCGCCCACCACGCCACCCTGCGATTGTTGCAAATTGCCCATGCCAGCGGCGTCAGCGCGCTGACCCGGCCGGCAGCGCCGGACAAACCGGTCGATGTGATGGGCTTGCACTTCAAAAACCCGTTGGGCTTGGCCGCCGGCCTGGATAAAAACGGCGATTACATTGATGCCTTGGCCGACCTGGGCTTCGGCTTCATCGAAATCGGCACCGTCACGCCGCGTCCGCAACCGGGCAACCCCAAACCGCGCCTGTTCCGCCTGCCGGAACATCAAGCCATCATCAATCGCATGGGCTTCAACAATCTGGGTGTAGACCATTTGCTGGAACAAGTCAGCAAATGCCGTTTTAAGGGAATTTTGGGAATCAATATCGGCAAAAACGCCGACACGCCGATTGAGAATGCCACCGACGATTACTTGATCGGGCTGCGTAAAAGCTATTTGCCGGCCAGCTATATCACGATCAATATTTCATCGCCGAACACCAAGAATCTCAGGCAACTTCAACAAGGTGACGAAATCCGCCACTTGCTGGAAACCTTGAAAAACGAACAGCTCGCGCTGCAAAGCCAACACGGCAAATACACGCCGCTGGCGGTCAAAATCGCGCCGGACCTGGATGCCGAGCAGACCGAGCATATCGCC
>NZ_JBYMAP010000263.1:0-5297 GCF_057766305.1 Methylomonas sp. BG-2
GCCGATATGAACCAAACCGTTGACAACGGCCAGATACACTGCGATTAGACCCAGTCCCGGCTCGCCGAGCGCGGCCAAATAGGTGGCGATGACGATAACGCCCCAAACGCCGGGAACATTGATGACAAACACGGCCATCGGCGACAGCACCTGCTTGCCGCCGCCGATGGTCTGGTTAAAAAATGTTCTGAAGCGGTCTTGATCGTGCTCCTCGTATTGATGCAGCATGTACATCGGCAGATGCAGAAACGTCAGCGTGAGCGGCAGGGACCAGGTCGAGGTCAACAATGGAAACAACATCAGCAACAGTAAGCCCGCCAATGCGCCGCCATAGACCCAATGCGTTGTTAAGCGTTCGATCATGAAATTTTTCCGGCAGTTGATTGAAAGCCGTTAACTCTAGTCCGGTTCCAACGTTTTAGCGCCGGCAACCTCGCCGCTTCCCTCGCCCAAATCGCCGAGCCAGCAGCGCCGGTTCGAATTTGCCGGGCATATGGAAGACAGCGTATTCAATCGCATGAGTCATGCGCCGTAAAATGGTTATCGATGTGGATAACTCCCCGCCCGAAGCCGAGACAACCGGACCCGATATGCTCAAAACGCCTTTCGCCAAACCGGCTCCTCGACCTCTTGCCAACAGCTTAATCCTCGGGGGTATCGCCTCGCGACGGCCGCCCCCAGATTGCAGCGCCGGCAAAATCCAAGCAAAACCCTGGGTTTTCCTTGACGAAAACGACCAAAGACAGTAGCTTATCCAACCTTTTTTGTAAATCCGTATCCGTGCGGTCCGTATTGTTTTTGAGGGCTTAAAATTGGAACTCAGTGGCGGGCAAATTCTTGTCCAATGTCTAAAAGATGAAGGTGTCGAATTCGTGTTTGGCTATCCGGGTGGCTCTGTATTGCACATCTACGATGCCATATTCCACCAAGACGACGTGAAGCACATCCTGGTCCGGCACGAACAAGCCGCGGCTCATTCGGCGGACGCCTACGCCCGCGCCACCGGCAAGCCCGGCGTGGTGCTGGTCACTTCGGGTCCCGGCGCGACCAACGCCGTCACCGGCATCGCCACGGCTTATATGGATTCGATTCCGATGGTGATTATTTCCGGGCAAGTGCCGTCGCCGGTGATCGGCAGCGACGCGTTCCAGGAAGTCGATACGGTCGGCATCACCCGCCCCTGCGTCAAGCACAACTTCTTGGTCAAGGATGTCAACGATCTGGCCGAGACCATGAAAAAAGCCTTTTACGTGGCGACGACCGGCCGCCCCGGCCCGGTCCTGGTCGACGTGCCCAAGGACATCACCGACCCGAACATCAAGGTAGCTTATAAATACCCGAAAAAAGTCGTGATGCGCTCCTATAACCCGGTGGTGACCGGCCACAAGGGCCAGATCAAGCGCGCCGTCGATATGCTGTTGGCCGCGCAACGCCCGATCATTTATTCCGGCGGCGGCGTGATCCTCGGCGAAGGCCATCAGGAATTGACCGAGCTGACCCAGTTACTGGGTTTCCCGATCACCAACACCTTGATGGGTCTGGGCGCTTATCCGGCCACCGACAAGCAATTCGTCGGCATGCTGGGCATGCATGGTACTTACGAAGCCAATATGGCGATGCACGAAAGCGACGTCATCCTGGCGGTCGGCGCGCGCTTCGACGACCGGGTGACCGGCAAGTTGACCGAGTTCTGCCCCTACGCCAAGATCATCCATATCGATGTCGATCCGGCCTCGATTTCCAAGACCGTGAAGGTGGACGTGCCGATCGTCGGCGAGGTCAAACCGGTCTTGAAGCAAATGCTTGAATTGATCCGCGACAGCAAGGACAAACCATCGAAAGCCTCGCTGGAAAATTGGTGGAAACTGATCGACAGTTGGCGCGGCGTGCGTTGCCTGGAGTACGACCGGGAAAGCCGGATCATCAAGCCGCAATACGTGGTCGAGCAATTATACGAAGTCACCAACGGCGACGCTTTCGTGACCTCGGACGTCGGCCAGCATCAAATGTACGCGGCGCAGTATTATCATTTCGACAAGCCGCGGCGTTGGATCAACTCCGGCGGCTTGGGTACGATGGGTTTCGGCTTGCCGGCCGCGATCGGCGTGAAGCTGGCGTTTCCAGAGTCCGACGTGGCCTGCATCACCGGCGAAGCCAGTATTCAGATGTGCATACAGGAGCTTTCGACCGCGCTGCAATACAACACCCCGGTCAAGATCATCAACCTGAACAACCGTTACATGGGCATGGTCCGGCAATGGCAGGAATTTTCCTATCAAAGCCGCTACTCGCATTCCTACATGGACACGATTCCGGACTTCGTCAAACTCGCCGAAGCCTACGGCCATGTCGGCATGCGCATCGAGAAACCGGAAGAAGTCCGCGATGCACTGAAACAAGCCTTTGAAATGAAGGACAGAACCGTGTTCCTGGATTTCATTACCGATAGAACCGAGAACGTATATCCGATGATAGAAGCAGGCAAGGCCCACCACGATATGAAATTGCGCGTTGCCCCCGGCACGCCGGTCGACAGGGAGTTATCGTGATGCGGCACATTATCTCCATTTTGATCGAAAATGAAGCCGGCGCCCTGTCGCGCGTTGCCGGCCTGTTTTCGGCGCGCGGTTACAATATCGAATCGTTGACCGTGGCGCCGACCGAAGACCCCAGCCTGTCGCGGATGACGCTGGTGACCAGCGGCAGCGACGAGATCATCGAGCAGATCACCAAGCAATTGAATAAATTGATCGACGTGGTCAAATTAATCGATTTGGCGGAATCGGCGCATATCGAACGCGAACTGATGCTGGTGAAAATCAAAACCAGCCACGACACCCGCGAGGAAGTCAAACGCATGGTCGATATTTTTCGCGGCAAGATTATCGACGTCACCCACAACAGCTACATCGTGGAAATGACCGGCCAGTCCAATAAACTCGACGCCTTCATCCACGGCTTCGAGGAAGGCAGCATCATCGAAGTGGTGCGCTCCGGCCCGACCGGCATTTCCCGCGGCGAAAAAGGCCTGCATCTATGAGCGTTGCCGGAGTACAAATCCAGACTGGTACTCCGCGTGACGGTGACTCCTCCGAGAGTCGATAAAATTTTTAATTCACACCAGAGTAACGAGAGAACCTATGCAAGTTTATTACGACAAAGACGCCGATCTTTCGATCATCCGCAGCAAGAAAGTCGCCATCATCGGCTATGGCTCGCAAGGCCATGCCCATGCCAACAACCTGAAAGATTCCGGTGTCGACGTCGTGGTCGGCCTGCGCGCCAACTCCGCGTCCGTCGCCAAGGCCCAGGCCAGCGGCCTGACCGTCAAGGACGTTCCGGAAGCCATCGCCGGCGCCGACGTGGTGATGATTCTGACCCCGGACGAGTTCCAATCCAAGCTGTACAAGGAAGAAATCGAGCCGAACATCAAACAAGGCGCCGCACTGGCCTTCGCCCACGGCTTTGCGATTCTGTACAACCAAGTCGTGCCGCGCGCCGACCTGGACGTGATCATGATCGCGCCGAAAGCGCCGGGACACACGGTGCGCTCCGAATTCGTCAAAGGCGGCGGCATCCCTGACTTGATCGCAATCCACCAAAATGCCTCCGGCATGGCCAAGGAATTGTGCCTGTCCTACGCCTCGGCGATCGGCGGCGGCCGTTCCGGCATCATCGAAACCACCTTCCGCGACGAAACCGAAACCGATTTGTTCGGCGAACAAGCGGTCTTGTGCGGCGGCGCGGTGGAACTGGTCAAAGCCGGTTTCGAAACCCTGACCGAAGCCGGCTATCCGCCGGAAATGGCCTACTTCGAGTGCTTGCACGAACTGAAACTGATCGTGGATCTGATGTACGAAGGCGGCATCGCCAACATGAACTATTCGATCTCCAATAACGCCGAGTACGGCGAATACGTCACCGGTCCGAAAGTCATCAACGAAGAAAGCCGCTGGGCGATGAAGCAAGCGCTGGAAGACATCCAACAAGGCAAATACGCCAAGCAGTTCATTCTGGAAGGCCAAACCGGCTATCCGGAAATGACCGCGCGCCGCCGCCTGAATGCCGAACATCCAATCGAGCAAGTCGGCGCCAAATTGCGGGCGATGATGCCTTGGATCAAAGCCAACCAAATCGTCGATAAAAGCAAAAACTAAGCTTTTCGGCTAGGCTTAAAAGCCCATCTTCGCGATGGGCTTTTTTTTGCCCGTTGAATAGGCCGAGCATGCCCAAATCGCTCCGTTCCCATACGTTGAAAGCCGTCATCGCCGCCGCACTGGGCATGCCGGTCGCCAGCCACGCAGAATGGCTGGACTGGACCCACAGCGAAATTCAATATTTACACGGCCCAAGCTACTCCGAACCGTTTAACGCCAACGATATCGCCCGCTCCATCATCACCGTGACCCATACTCACGGCTGGCGTTACGGCCGCAACTTTTTCTTCATGGACACGCTGTTCACCGAGAGCGGTCAACCGGCGCAAATCAACCTGTACGGCGAAGCCTACAGCACCCTCAGCCTCGGCAAAATCAGCGGCCTGAACTTGTCCTACGGCCTATTCAAGGACATCGGCGCCACGGCGGGCATCAACCTAGGCGAAAACGTCAATAGCCCGCGCAGCGGTTATCGCGCCTGGCTGTACGGCGTCAGCGTCGATTTCAATCTGCCGGGATTCGAGTACTTCAATGTCGATTTTTTACGCCAACGGGTTACCGAGCCAGCCGACATCGGTACCTCCTGGCAAATCACGCCGGTCTGGAAACTGCCGTTTCAAATCGCCGGCACTAAATGGAGCTTCGAAGGTTTCGCCGATTTCATCGGCCGCAATCAGACCGCCGCCCGCCAAGCCCTGGCCCAGCCGCAACTGCGCCTGGACCTCGGCGATTTCTGGGGTGCCGCCGACCAGTTGTTTATCGGCATCGAATACCAATACTGGCACAACAAATACGGCATCAAGGGCTTGCACGAAAGCCTGCCGCAGGCGCTGGTGGTTTGGAAGTTTTGAGGAAAAATGACTCTGGCGCTAGGCCCGAACTCACTCACATTCTCAAATTCGGCAAAGGTAATTAGTCTCGGCGTCAGGACCGTCGAATCTGCAAGGAATGTATTTAGCCGGGCTCGGCGTTTTGTTGAGCAGACTGTCTCGTATCGAGGTGCGCCGTATGCCACCTTTTCAATCGATATCCACTTTGCGCGCACGACCTTTTAACTCATCAAAAAGTTTTTACACCACCACGAGCGGTACTCGGACAAGCGTTGTCAGAGACGTTGCGTTGGGCGCCGCAATTTCAGTT
>NZ_JBYMAP010000264.1:0-5297 GCF_057766305.1 Methylomonas sp. BG-2
CAAGCCAATCGCGGTTTGGATCAGCGCGCGGACCGGACAGGGTTGCGAGCTGCTATTGCAAGCGTTGTGCGAATTATTTGCCAGTAGCAAGGTGGTTAGAAAGTGTTACCTGCCGGCTGCTCAGGCCGGCATTAAAGCCAAACTGTTTGGTTATGTTCGGATACTCGACGAGGTTTGCAACGAAGTCGGCGATTGCGAATTGACCTTGGAGATCGATCAAAAGCATCTGGGTTTGCTAAGGGGTATCGACACCTCTAACCCAACGGAAATGGCCTGATGTGCAACCTCGCATCGGAAAAATTTGCCGCGCCGTTCTGACTTAGTTGTCCCGGTCAGAGTGATTTACGATAGAATGCCGCGTTCTTTGCCTTGTTGATTCCGGTTTTTTCGAGTTGAATCGGCCGGGACAAATTGGTTCGACGGTATGCGGATTTAAAGTTCTCAAATCCAATTTTTGGAGCACTTAGTATGTCTTGGAATGAGCCCGGCGGTGATAAAAAAGACCCCTGGAGTGGTCGCAACGACCAAAACAGTCCTCCCGATCTGGACGAGGTTGTGCGCAACCTGCAGGAAAAACTGGGCGCTCTGTTTGGCGGCGGATCCAACGGCGGCGGCAACCGCACCTCGGGCTCTTCGATGCGCGGTGCGGCTTGGGTTGCCGGCGGCGCGTTGATATTCTGGGGTCTGAGCGGTTTTTATACGGTTGACGAGGGTACCCGCGGCGTCGTGACGCGTTTTGGCGCCTATGTCAGTACGTCGCAACCCGGTTTGAACTGGCACGTGCCGGCACCGATAGAGCAAGTACAAGTCATCAACGTTGAGCAACAACGCTTTATCGAGGTCGGTTATCGTTCGGGTGGCGGTCAGGCCATGGGTTCGGTACCCAAGGAAGCGATGATGCTGACCAAGGACGAAAACATCGTCGATGTCCGGCTGGCGGTTCAATATCAGGTTAAGGACGCCAAGGATTATGCCTTTAACGTACTGGATCCCGCTTCGACTCTGAAGCAAGTCACCGAAAGCGTGCAGCGCGGCGTGATCGGCCGCAGCGATATGGATTTCGTATTGACTGAAGGCCGCAGCGAAATTGTTCAGGAAATCAAGAGCGAGATTCAATCGGTGATGGACGCCTACCGCACCGGTATTTTGATTACCAGCGTCAATTTGCAGGACGCTCAACCGCCCGAGCAAGTGCAGGGCGCTTTTGAAGACGCAATCAAAGCTCGCGAAGACAAACAACGTTTGATCAACGAGGCCGAAGCCTACGCCAATGACGTGGTCCCCAAGGCCCGTGGCGCTGCTTCTCGTATCGTACAGGAATCCGAGGGTTATAAGGAAAAAGTCATTGCCAAGGCCAACGGCGATGTCAGCCGCTTTTCGCAACTGCTCGCCGAGTACAAAAAAGCGCCCGGCGTTACCAAACAACGGATGTATATCGAAACGATGGAGCAAGTCTTGGGACGCGCCAACAACGTGTTGGTGGACGTCAAGGACGGCGGCAACGTTATGTACTTGCCGTTGGACAAGCTGGGTGTCGGTCGCGCCGAAGCGGCGCCAGAGCCGGTTACGAACCATGAGCCGGTCGCCGCTCAACCGACCTTGCCGACGGTCAAGGAATCCAAAACCGATGTGCGGATTAACAGCCGCGAACGCGATGTGAGAGGACGTTACGATGGGAAATAAGGTTATAGTCGCGCTCGGCGCGCTGATCGTCGTGTTGTCGTTGTCGGTGTTTACAGTCGCCGAAACCGAGCGGGTGATTAAATTCCAGCTTGGCGAAATCGTCGGTGCCGATTTTCAACCCGGCTTGCATTTCAAGCTGCCGTTCATCAATAACGTCAAGAAATTCGACGCGCGTATTCTGACCATGGATTCCACGCCGGAACGTTTTTTGACCGCGGAAAAGAAAAACGTCATCGTCGACTCCTTCGTCAAATGGCGCATCGGCGACGTGAAAACTTTTTACACCACGGTGGCCGGTGACGTAAACCAAGCCAACATCCGCTTGGATCAGATCATCAAGGATGCGTTTCGTAGCGAGTTCAGCAAACGCGACATCCGGCAGCTGGTTTCCAGCGACCGTAGCGCGATTCGGGAAGCCCTGATTACCAACGTCTCGCCTCATGCCGCTAAATTGGGCATCAATATCGTCGACGTTCAAGTGAAGCGGATTGATCTGCCGAACGAGGTGAGTTCGTCGGTCTATCAACGGATGGAAGCGGAACGGGCCAGGGTGGCGCGCGAATTTCGTTCGCAAGGTTCCGAGGCCGCCGAGCGGATCCGAGCCGACGCCGACAAGCAGCGAGAGATCATTCTGGCCAACGCCTATCGCGACTCCGAGATATTGCGTGGCGAAGGCGACGCCAGAGCCGCCGAAACTTTTGCCAAGGCTTACGGCGAAGATAGCGAGTTTTTCGCGTTTTACCGTAGCCTGATCGCCTACAAGGAAAGCTTGGGTAAGCCGGGCAATGTGATGGTGTTGGAACCGAGTTCGGATTTCTTCAAATACTTCAAAACTCAAAAATAGTTGCCGCCGAGTTCGGCAAGCCGATAACGCCCCGCTATGCGGGGCGTTTGCTGTAACTGGAACACACGACATGCAAAACAAAGACACCTGGCTGCTGCCCGAGGGCATCGGCGAAGTATTGCCGGAACAGGCCGAACATCTGGAGAGGCTGAGGGCCAAGCTACTCGATACCTTCGCCGCGTGGGGGTATCGCTTGGTGATTCCGCCGTTCGTGGATTTTCTCCGCTCCTTGCTAACCGGTTCCGCCCACGACCTGGAGTCGCAAACTTTTAAACTAACCGATCCGTTGAGCGGCGAGACGCTCGGGGTACGGGCGGATATGACGCCGCAGGTTGCCCGGATCGACGCTCACCATTTGCAACATCCCTGGCCCAACCGGCTGTGCTACGCCGGTACCGTACTGCATGCGGTAGGCGATCCGCTGGAAAAAAGCCGCAGCCCGATGCAAATCGGCGCCGAGTTGTACGGCCACTCCGGACTTGAGAGCGACTACGAAGCGATACAATTGATGTTGGAAATGTTGGCGATCAGCGGTATCCAAAACGTACATCTGGATTTGGGCCATGTTTCGATATATCGGGGCTTGGTCGAGCTGGCCGGCTTGAATTTGGCGCAAGAAGCGGAATTGTTCGATGTGTTGCAACGCAAGGCTGGCGCCGAACTGGGCGAATTGGTCGAACGCTTTCCGGTCGGCGACGGATTTAAAACCATTTTTAACGCGCTACCTAAACTGAACGGCAGCCAGGATGTGCTCGATAAAGCCGCGGCACTGCTGGCCGGTATCGACGCTAACGGCATTTTGGCCGCGGCACTGGCGGATTTGCGCGGGATAGCCGATCGCTTGCGCCGCGACTATCCGGCCTTGTCTCTCAGCTTCGATTTGGCCGAACTACGCGGCTACCATTACCATACCGGCATCGTATTCGCCGCTTTCGTGCCGTCGTTGGGGCGGGAAATTGCTCGGGGCGGACGCTATGACAATGTCGGGCAGGTGTTTGGCCGGGCGCGGGCCGCGACCGGTTTTAGCGCTGATTTGAAGGTACTGGCGACGTTTTACGACGTTGGCGCCGATACGCCGGCGCGGACGGTTTTCGCCCCCTATTGCGAGGATGCCGATCTGCGCGAGAGCGTTCGCGATTTACGGGCATCCGGTGTTCGGGTGATTCAGCAACTGCCGGGGCAGCAGGGCGGGGCCGAAGACATGGGTTGCAACGCGATTTTGGAAAAACAGGCTCAGCGCTGGGTCGTTAAATCATTGGCTTAAGGTTAGAAAAAGTTATGGGAAAAAATGTTGTTGTCATCGGCACGCAGTGGGGCGATGAAGGTAAGGGTAAACTAGTCGATCTGTTGACCGAGCAGGCCGCCGCCGTCGTTCGGTTTCAGGGCGGACACAATGCCGGCCACACCTTGGTGATCAACGGCGAAAAAACCGTGCTGCACCTGATACCGTCGGGCGTGCTGCGGGAGGGCGTGCAGTGTTTGATCGGCAATGGCGTCGTGCTCAGCATGGAAGCCTTGCTCAAGGAAATCGAAATTTTGGAAAAGTCCGGCATTCCGGTGAAAAACCGGCTACAAATCAGCGAGGCCTGCGCGTTGATTCTGCCTATCCATGTGGCGATCGACCAAGCCCGCGAAAAGGCCAGGGGCGACAAAGCCATCGGCACTACCGGTCGAGGTATCGGCCCGGCGTACGAAGATAAAGTGGCGCGGCGCGGTCTGCGAGCCGGCGATCTGCGCAATAGGGATGAATTCGCCGCGCGTCTGAAGGAACTGGTGGATTTCCATAATTTCATGCTGGTTCAGTATTATGGCGCCGAGCCGGTCGATTACGACGCGCTGTTGGCCGACACTTTGCGCTTGGGCGACGTGATTAAGCCGATGCTGACCGATGTCGGCGAGGCGTTGTACGCCCATCAAGCCCAAGGCCATAACGTGTTGTTCGAAGGCGCGCAAGGCGCGTTGCTGGACATCGACCACGGCACCTATCCCTACGTGACCTCGTCGAACACCACGGCGGGCGGCGCGGCCACCGGTAGCGGCGTTGGCCCGCTGGCGCTGGATTACGTGTTGGGTATCACCAAGGCTTATTCAACCCGCGTCGGCAACGGCCCATTTCCGACCGAATTGCTGGACGACTACGGCGATCATTTGGGCGTTAAAGGCCATGAGTTTGGCGCGACCACCGGTCGCAAACGCCGCTGCGGTTGGTTCGACGCGGTGTCGATGCGTAAGTCCGCGCAACTGAACAGCCTGACCGGCATCTGTCTGACCAAGTTGGACGTATTGGACGGTCTGGACAAGATCGGTATTTGTACCGCCTACAAGATCGACGGCGTCGTCACCGACACCGCGCCGCTCGGTGCCGATCAATACGCGGCCTGCGAAGCGGTGATCGAAGAAATGCCGGGCTGGAGCGGCAGTACCGCCGGCATTACCGAATACGAGCAGTTGCCGGCGAATGCCAAAACGTATATTGCGCGCATCGAAGAGTTGGTTGGCGTCAAGGTAACGATTTTATCCACCGGTCCGGACCGCAACGAAACCATTGTGCTGGAACATCCGTTTGAAGTTTGAGGCGGATTAAGGCTAGGGCTTGGGGGCGACCGAAGTCGTATCGGAGTCTATAGACCTATTAAATTTCCGCCGTTTCGAATCACCTAAACGTCGAATAGTGGTATTGCGGGCCTTTTCAGCGAAATATCTATCGAGCTAGGGCGCGCAACTAACCACCAATTCGTCGCTAAATTGCCCGACCTCCTTATCGCCCAGT
>NZ_JBYMAP010000265.1:0-5265 GCF_057766305.1 Methylomonas sp. BG-2
CTGGCGGACCGCGTCGAACCTGCCGGCCGATAATCCTCCGCGAGGAAATTGGCTTGGGAAAGCTTCCGCGTCGCCAAGGTCGGCTGGGCTGATGCGTAAAGCGTTGTCTTGGACGCTGGAGTGGCGATCGAGTATTCAAACAACGGCGGCGGTCACTTACGGGGCAAGCTGCAGTGGCCCTGCTGTCGGCTTAGCTAAGTTTCCAGCTTCGGCGCGGGCCGATTCGAGCCTGCTTGGGCTGAATCGCCGAGCGGTCGATGGTCTATCGCGGTGGCTTAACGGAACTTTCCCAAGCCTTGCATTGACTTAAGCTTGATGACTCATGGAAAATAACCCGTTTAAATCTAATATCCGTCCGCGAATTCCGTCAATGCCCAGCAGTTCAAGCCTCGAAAACCATATCGTTTCCGTCAGCAACTTGAGCTTTGCCAGGGGGACCAGAAAAATTTTCGACGGCGTCGATCTGTCCATACAGCGTGGCAAAATCACCGCGATCATGGGTCCCAGCGGCACCGGCAAAACCACGTTGCTGAAATTGATCGGCGGCCAATTGGCGCCGGACCGGGGCCAAATTTTGGTGGATGGTCAAAACGTCCATCGCCTGAAAACCCGCGAGCTTTACGAATTGCGCAAGCGGATGGGCATGCTGTTTCAAAGCGGCGCCTTACTGACCGACATGAACGTTTACGATAACGTGGCGTTTCCGTTGCGCGAACACACTCATCTACCGGAGTCGATGATACGCACGCTGGTGTTGATGAAATTGCACGCGGTCGGCTTGCGCGGCGCTCGCCGTCTGATGCCCAACGAATTATCAGGCGGCATGGCGCGGCGGGTGGCGCTGGCACGCGCGATTGCCCTCGATCCGCTGATGATCATGTACGACGAACCGTTTACCGGCCAGGATCCGATTTCGATGGGGGCATTGGTGCATTTGATCAAGTCGCTGAACGTGACGCTGGGATTGACCAGTATCATCGTGTCGCACGACGTGCAGGAAACCGCCGCGATCGCCGACTACATCTACGTGCTGTCCGAAGGCAAGATCGTCGGCCAGGGTACGCCTCAGCAGTTGCAACAGTCGGACTCGGCCTGGGTGCAACAGTTTATGCACGGCGACGCGGACGGTCCGGTACACTTTCACTATCCGGCGCCCGACTATTTGGACGACCTGCTGGCCGGCAAATCTTCATTGTAATTAGCGATGCTTCAACTCCTGCAAAACCTGGGAAAACTCACCCGCGACAGCTTCGCCAAACTCGGCCGCGCCAGTTTTTTCCTGATCCATACTCTAACCGGCACCGCCGATGTGTTGGCCCGCCCCAATTTGCTGGTGAAGCAGATGTATTCGGTCGGGGTATTGTCGTTTTTGATCATTACCATTTCCGGGCTGTTCGTCGGCATGGTGCTGGGCTTGCAGGGCTTTAACATTTTGTCCGACTTCGGCGCCGAGGAATCGCTGGGCGTGATGGTCGCCGCCTCGCTGGTCCGGGAATTGGGGCCGGTGGTTTCCGCGCTGCTGTTCGCCGGCCGCGCCGGTTCGGCGTTGACCGCCGAGATCGGTCTGATGAAGGCCACCGAGCAATTGTCGGGCATGGAAATGATGGCGGTCGATCCGATCAACCGGATCATTTCGCCGCGTTTTCTCGCCGGCTTCCTGTCGATGCCGCTGCTGGCGGCCTTGTTCAGCGCTATCGGCGTGATGGGCGGCCATCTGGTCGGCGTCGGCATGCTCGGCGTCGACGACGGCGCGTTCTGGGCGCAGATGCAAGCCGGCATCGACTTTCAGGAGGACATCGTCAACGGCGTCGTCAAGAGTGTGGTGTTCGGCTTCGTCGTGTCCTGGATCGCCTTGTTCGAAGGTTACGACGCCATCCCCACCTCCGAAGGCGTAAGCCGCGCCACCACCCGCACTGTCGTCAATTCGGCGTTTTCGGTGCTGGCCCTCGATTTCATATTAACCGCACTGATGTTTGGAGACATTTAACATGCAGCATTCCAAGACACAGGACACCTTGGTCGGCCTGTTCGTCGCCTGCGGCATTGCCGCGCTGTTCTATATGGCCTTGCAGGTCAGCAATTTGGGTACTTATACCAGTGACGACAGCTATACCGTGATTGCCCGCTTTCAAAACTCCGGCGGTCTGAAAGTCAAATCGCCGGTGTCGATTGCTGGGGTGCGCATTGGTCGGGTGTCGGCGATTACGCTGGACCACGAAAGCCACGAGTCGGTCGTCGAGATGCGCATCGAGGCCAAATACGACAACCTGCCCGAGGATTCCGGCGCCAGTATTTATACGGCAGGCTTGCTCGGCGAGCAGTACATCAATATCGACCCGGGTTCATCGGACAGTTTTTTAAAGGACAAAAGCAAGCTGGACATCACCAGCTCGGCCATCGTATTGGAGGAAATGATCGGTAAATTCATGATGAATAAGGCGGAAGGCAAGTAATGGCCGTGTTGACGCTGACCGAACTGGCGCCCGGTCACTACGCCGTCACCGGCAATCTGACCTTTGCCAGCATCGACCGACAGTCCCTGAAATCGTTTAAGTTTCTGAAAGGCATGGACAGTATCTGCATTGATCTCGCCCAAGTCGGCACCACCGATAGCGCCGGTTTGGCGTTGATGATCGAATGGATTCGGCAAAGCCGGGCCAGCCGGGTGCGGCTGACTTTCAAAAACGTGCCGGCGCAATTGCTGGCTCTCGCCAAACTCAGCGGTTTCGACGAAACCGAATATTTTGCCAACCGCGGCTGATCGCGCCGCCAAACCCTCGCAGACATCCATGGATAAATTGTTAATAACCGGCGGCAAACCGCTGACCGGCGAACTGAGAATCTCCGGCGCGAAAAACGCCGCTTTGCCGATTCTGGCCGCCACCTTGCTGTCCGAAGTGCCGGTCAGCGTCGGCAACATCCCGCACTTGCACGACATCACCACCACGATGGAATTGTTGGGCCAAATGGGGGTGGGGTTGACCGTCGACGAAAAAATGAACATTGAGGTTGATTCCAGCACCATTCATAAATACGAAGCGCCCTACGAATTGGTAAAAACCATGCGCGCCTCCATCCTGGTGTTGGGTCCACTGCTGGCCCGTTTCGGCGAGGCTTACGTGTCGTTGCCGGGCGGCTGCGCGATCGGCACTCGGCCGGTCGACATCCACATCGACTCATTGATCAAAATGGGCGCCGACATCACCGTCGAATCCGGCTATATCCACGCCAAAGCCAAGCGCTTGCAAGGCTGCCGACTGGTGCTGGACAAAATCACCGTGACCGGTACCGAGAATATCCTGATGGCCGCCACGCTGGCCGAAGGCGTGACGATTATCGAAAACGCCGCCAAGGAGCCGGAAGTCACCGATCTGGCGCACTTTCTGAATAAAATGGGCGCCAAAATTACCGGTATCGGCACCGATATTCTGACCGTCGAAGGTGTCGAGAAACTCGGTGTGGTCGGTCTGCATTACGACATTCTGCCGGACCGTATCGAAACCGGCACCTATCTGGTCGCCGGCGCGATCAGCCGTGGCCGGGTCAAACTGAAAAACACCGATCCGACGATTCTGGACGCGGTTTTGGTTAAGCTCAAGGAAGCCGGCGCCGACATCACCTGCGGCGAAAACTGGATAGAATTGGACATGCACGGCAAGCGCCCAAAAGCGGTCACGGTGCGCACCGCGCCCTATCCCGCCTTCCCGACCGACATGCAAGCCCAGTTTACCGCGCTGAATTCGGTGGCTGAAGGCGTCGGCTTGATTACCGAGACCGTGTTCGAAAACCGCTTCATGCACGTGCAGGAACTGCAACGGATGGGGGCGCAAATTAAACTGGAATCCAACACCGCGATTTGCACCGGCATCGAACAAATGAAAGCGGCTCCGGTGATGGCGACCGACTTGCGGGCGTCCGCCAGCTTGGTCTTGGCCGGTTTGGCGGCCGAAGGCGAAACCTTGGTGGACCGGATTTATCATATCGACCGCGGTTACGACCATATCGAGGAAAAACTGGCGCAACTGGGCGCCACTATCCGCCGCGTTCCCAACTAACCAAGACACCGCCATGCTGACCATCGCCGTATCCAAGGGCCGAATTTACGAAGAAGCCTTGCCGTTTTTGGAGCAAGCCGGCATCACGCCGACCGACGACCCGGACAAAAGCCGCAAGTTGATCCTGCAAACCACCCGGTCCGACGTGCAATTGGTGATTATCCGCGCCACGGACGTGCCGACCTTCGTTGAATACGGCGCGGCCGACCTGGGGATTGCCGGCAAGGACGTGTTGCTGGAACACGGCGCGGAAAGCCTTTACGAACCGCTGGATTTAGGCATCGCCGGTTGCCGGCTGATGACCGCCGCGCCGGTCGGCGCGCCGGCGTTGAAATCCGGTTTGCGAGTGGCGACCAAATACGTCAAAACCGCGCAGCGCTATTACGCCGACCTGGGCGTGCAAGCCGAAATTATCAAGCTGTACGGTTCGATGGAACTGGCGCCGCTGGTCGGTCTGGCCGACTGCATCGTCGATCTGGTCGATACCGGCAACACCCTGAAAGCCAACGGCTTGGAGCCGCGTGAATTGATCGCCAACATCACCTCGCGGCTGGTGGTCAACAAGGCGGCGATGAAAATGAAACACCAAGCCATCCAGGCCTTGATTGACCAATTCGAAACCACCTTAGCGCGGAGGTCCGCATGACCGCGATCAAGATGCTCAGACTCGACGGCAGTGCCGCCGACTTCGAAAAACGCCTGCAAGCCCGCCTGGCCTTCGACGCCAGCGAAGACCTGGACATCCATAAACGCGTGCTGGATATCATTGCCGACATCCGCAAGCGCGGCGATCAGGCATTGATTGAATACTCCAACCGCTTCGATCGCACGGCGTTCAAAACCGCCGCGGAACTGGAATTGTCGGTCGGCGCGCTGAAGCAGGCCTGGGACACCTTGCCCAGCACTCAAGCCATCGCCTTGCAAACCGCCGCCGACCGGGTACGGGCCTACGCCGAGCATCAAAAGCTGCAGTCCTGGCAATTCACCGAGCTGGACGGCACGCTGCTGGGCCAAAAAGTCACGCCGCTGGACAAGGCCGGCCTGTACGTGCCGGGCGGCAAGGCGGCCTACCCGTCGTCGGTATTGATGAACGCGATTCCGGCCAAGGTGGCCGGCGTCGGCGAACTCATCATGGTGGTGCCGACGCCGGGCGGCGAGACCAATCCGCTGGTGCTGGCCGCCGCGTACGTGGCCGGCGTGGACCGGGTGT
>NZ_JBYMAP010000266.1:0-5251 GCF_057766305.1 Methylomonas sp. BG-2
ACGGTCTACGCGGTTGAGGCCAACTATTTGCGGGCGACGTATTCGAAGCTGTCAATCAACGGCAAACCGGCATTGAGGCGCTTTTCCTGCTCGACCGCCCCTTGCTTGGCGGCTTTGTCGGCTTTTCGGGATTCGCTGGGATCGATACCGTTAGCCACTTAGACGCGGGCGTCATCGGCTCGGCACCTTGCATCGGCCAAACCGGTTGCAGGATAAACGCCAAGAGATATGGTTTTTCGCCGGCCGTCGATGGAATAATCCAAGCCGCCACCACTTCGCACCGTTTGTCTTAACCAGCAAATACAGCCCGGAACCGTCGTTTAGGCGAAGATCCTTTTCAACTGGCTTGGCATTGCGAACAGCAATATCTTTAAGCAGTTGTTTTTGCCATCAAAAACCCCGCTTTTTGCAGTAACTCGGCAGCTCAAATGCAGTAACTTTTGTCACTGTTTTTCGAGTTACTGTAAAAGTTACTGCAAAAAATACAAGCTGTTACTGCATTTTGCTGGCTTTCATTGGACAATAAAAAACCCGCTAAGCCAGGCAGCTTGCGGGTTTTTGTACTTCGTTGCACTTGCGTGCATTAATCTGTGGTACCGAGGGTCGGAATCGAACCGACACTCCCGAAGGAACCGGATTTTGAATCCGGCGCGTCTACCAGTTTCACCACCCCGGCACAGAAGCGACCATTATACAGCGAATCATCGCCGATGCAACAAGTTTATTTAAGCTTCCAACATCACCGCCGCTTTGAGTTTTTTCATCGCGTTTTGTTCGAGCTGACGTATCCGCTCGGCGGAAACCTGGTAGCGCTCGGCCAGTTCGTGCAAGGTGGCTTTTTGTTCCACCAGCCAGCGGCTCGCGAGAATATCGCGGCTACGCTCGTCCAGGCCCGCCATCGCATCCAGCAACAGCTCTTCCTTACGGTGTTCCCAATCGCTGTTCTCCAGCAATAACGCCGGGTCGGCGCCCTGTTGCTCCAAATAGGCAATCGGCGCCGGGGAGCTGTCGGTGTCGTCGTCGCTGGGCTCAAGTCCCACGTCCCTGCCATCCAGACGGCGTTCCATCTCGTAAACCGTTTTAACGTCGACATCCAGATTTTCGGCGATCGCCTCGGCGTCGTCGCGGCTTAGGTAGCTCAGGTCTTTTTTGAGCTTGCGCAAGTTAAAAAACAATTTGCGTTGCGCTTTCGTGGTAGCCACCTTAACGATGCGCCAGTTTTTAATCACGTATTCGTGAATTTCCGCTTTGATCCAGTGCACCGCAAACGATACCAGACGCACGCCCAAATCCGGATCAAAACGTTTAACCGCTTTCATCAAGCCAATGTTGCCTTCCTGTACGATGTCCGCCATTGGCAAGCCGTAACCGGCGTAACCGCGCGCCACGTGGGCGACGAAACGCAAATTGGACATGACCAGCTCCTTGGCGGCTTCCAGATCGCCGAGATCGCGATAACGGACCGCCAACGCGTATTCGTGCTCGGCGCTCAATTTGGGCATCCGGGCAATCACGCTTAAATAATTATCGAATGTCCCGACCGATAAGTTGATCGGTAAAGCCAAAGAATTATTCATAACAGCCTAGACTCCGGTGATGGTTTATGTGTTGTCCGAATTCTAGCACTCGAATATCGAGAGTGCTAATAATTTGATAAAAATCTTTTGAGTCAAAACGTTAGCGGCGTTTTTCGCCGACATTCGCTGCTTTCTGACCGGTTCGGCCACTTTGCGAGTACCGTTTAAACTCGCTAAAATGGCGGGCAGTGCCCAACCCCGCGAAATTTGCGGCTTTATCCAATTTCCCGTTTCCTACTCCATGTCAGCGACCGATAGCCCTGTTTCTTCGAATTTCATCCGCCACATCATCGCCGAGGACTTAGCCGCCGGCAAAAATAACGGCAAAGTCGCCACCCGCTTTCCGCCGGAACCCAACGGCTATCTGCATATCGGCCACGCCAAATCGATCTGCCTGAACTTCACGTTGGCCGCCGAGAATAACGGCACCTGCAATCTGCGTTTCGACGATACCAATCCGGAAAAGGAAAGCATCGAATATATGGAATCGATCGAGCGCGACGTGGCTTGGCTGGGCTTCCAATGGGCCGGCAAGTACCACGCTTCCGATTATTTCGAAACCTTGTACGACTACGCCATCCAACTAATTAAACAAGGCCAAGCTTACGTGGACAGCTCGACGCCGGAGCAAATGCGCCAGGATCGCGGCACGCTGACCGAGCCGGGCAAACCTAGCCCGGACCGCAACCGCCCTATCGCGGAAAACCTGGATCTGTTCCAGCGCATGCGCGCCGGCGAATTCGCCGACGGCCAATATGTCTTGCGGGCCAAGATCGACATGGCCTCGCCTAACATTAATATGCGCGACCCGGCGATTTACCGAATTCGCCGCGCCCACCACCACCGCACCGGCGACGCCTGGTGCATTTATCCGATGTACGACTACACCCATTGTTTGTCGGATATGCTGGAAGGCATCACCCACTCGATCTGCACACTGGAATTCGAAGATCACCGCCCGCTGTACGACTGGGTGCTGGACGAGCTGAAAACGCCTTGCCATCCGCAGCAAATAGAATTCGCCCGACTGCAACTGGAATACACCATCGTCAGCAAGCGCAAACTGCTGCAACTGGTCACCGAAAAACACGTGTCCGGCTGGGACGACCCGCGCATGCCGACCATTTCCGGCCTGCGCCGCGCCGGCGTGCCGCCGGAAGCGATCCGCGACTTTTGCGAGCGCATCGGCGTCACCAAGAAAAACTCCTGGATCGAAATGAGCTTTTTGGAAACCTGCATCCGCGACAACCTCAACGAAAACGCCCTGCGGGCGATGGCGGTGTTGCGGCCGTTGCGCGTCGTCATCAGTAATTGGGAAGATGGCAAAATCGAGAGCTACCAAATCGCCAACCACCCGCAAAAACCGGAAATGGGCAGCCGCGAAGTTGCTTTCAGCAAAGTCATTTTGATCGAACAAGACGACTTCATGGAAAACCCACCGAAGGACTTCAAACGTCTGGTGCCGGGCGGCGAGGTGCGCTTGCGCGGTTCCTACGTGATCAAATGCGACGAAGTGATCAAAGACGAAGCCGGCAATGTCGTCGAACTGCGCTGTTCATACGATCCGGCCACGCTGGGCAAGAACCCGGAAGGCCGCAAGGTCAAGGGCGTGATCCACTGGGTGTCCGAGCAACACGCGCTGCCGGCGGAAATTCGCCTCTACGACCGCTTGTTCAGCCATCCCAACCCGGACACGCTGGACAACTTTTTGGACGGCATCAATCCCGATTCGCTGGAAGTGCTGACAGACGCCCGCATCGAAGCCAGCCTGGCCGATGCGTCAACCGATTTACGTTACCAGTTCGAGCGGACCGGCTATTTTTACCTGGACGGTAAGGACAGTCAGCCGAGGAAATTGGTGTTTAACCGGACGGTGACGTTGAGGGATAGTTGGGCGAAGTGATTGACGTAATATGTATTCGCATTAGGAAAGACTAAATTTCTCAACCTGCAGAAATCGCTATGTTTTTAATTTTTAAAACAGGATTAGGCAATTGGATGACGCAATGTTTTGCGTCATTTAGGATGGCTAATTTTAGTTAGGGAACCTCTGAAAAACAGCCATTTTGAGCGGCAGTCACTGTCAAAGTGAGTCAAAAGTTTCAATATTCGACCGTTTTATTATCAAAGCAGTGGCTTTCCTTCGCAAACCCACCCGTTTTCGGGTCTATTTTCAAATTTCGGACGCAATGAGGCTCCGACGTTCATAAGCGTCACCGCGCAACACGTTGGCAATCGCCGTCAGGAACGTCAAACGCGCCGCGTTTTTGACCAAGCCCCGATAGCGATTCTTGGCATAACCAAAACGAATTTTAATATCCCGAAACACGTGTTCGACCTTGGCGCGGCGGCTGGCGAGTTCGCGGGCAGCTTGGCGCAGTTGCTGGGCGTCTTCGCTATCGTCTTGGGTTAACCGGGTCAACTTGCCCGGCCGCATCGCGATCACGCAGACCGGTGGATTTTCGGTCGGCATCTCGGGGCGCTTGTCCAAGCCTTGATAGCCGGCATCGCCGTGTACAAATTGTTCTTCACCGTGCAGTAACGACGCGGCTTCGGCAATGTCGCTGACGTTGCCTGAGGTGACTTTCAAGGTATGCACCAAGCCGGTTTCGCTATCGACACCGATATGGAATTTGCTGCCGAAAAACCATTGGTTGCCTTTCTTGCTGGCATGCATGTCGGGATCACGTGCTTTGCCTTGGTTTTTGGTCGAGGTCGGCGCGGCAATCAGGCTGGCGTCAACAATGGTGCCGGCTCTTAAAAACAGCCCGCGCTCCTCCAGCGTTTGGTTGATAGCGGCGAAGATCTGTTCGGTTAAACCCTGCGCTTCCAGTAAATGCCGAAACTGCAAGATCGTGCTTTCGTCGGGCACCGCTTCCAGGCGAATACCGCAAAAACGCCGCAGGGACTCAATCTCGTACAGCGCGTCTTCCATACCCGGATCCGAGTAGTTGTAAACAAGTTGCGCGACGTGAACATGCAGCATGGTATCCAACGGAAACGGTTTTCGCCCCCGCCCGTTGCCTTGCGCATAATGCGGCCCAATCACTGCCAGCATGACCGCCCAAGGCAATAAGCCCTCGAGTTGATCGAGAAACTTTTCCCGCCGGGTGACTTTGCCTTTGTTGGCGTATTCAGCATCCGCAAAACTGAGTTGTTGGGGCTCGTTCATGGGCGTCGTCTCTACTCGATTTCGATGGCGCATTATACCGCTTGCCGTTTTGGGGAATTATTCAGAGGTTCCTTAGGCACAAATGATTACAGCTATCGTAGAAAATGGAGATGTAGAAATATATTCTTCTATTGAAGAAGCATTATCAGTTTGGTCAAAATATCCAACTGATATAGCGTCAGACGTTGTAATTTTCTATGACCAAGATGGTTCATGGTTGCGGCCAATAGAAGAGTATGAGCCTAGAAAATGGTACAGTTGGAACCGGAAAATAAAGATTTCTGGTTTCATACCTGTAACTTCCAGTGAATTGTACAAAAGCAAATCCCAAGATTCACTTGCGTATCTTCTCGCATTTGAGGCTAAGGAAATTAAGCCAAATCCTTATTTCAAGTCACTTGAAGATTTAAAGGTAAAATTTCCATACACTGCTAGTTAAAGGAAGAGGCACGAGCTGTGAAAATACTACAGGTCACAATTGTGAGGTCACAGCGGGTTGTGC
>NZ_JBYMAP010000267.1:0-5225 GCF_057766305.1 Methylomonas sp. BG-2
AAAGTACACCGCGCGCCGGAAGACGGAGTTCAAGCCCATCAACGCTGAGCTGATCGGAGCACTAGGACGTTTGTTCGACGGGTTCATGGAGGAGTACCGCAAGCAGAAGAGCAGTTTGCAGAAACTGGTGCGACCTAGCGGCCGGTCAAAGTCAAGCCGCAGCCGACGCAGGGCCCAGGGTAGCAGGCCTCGCGAATTATGCCCTTTCACCTACACCCTGTCGAGCCGACAAAGTGCAGCATGCTGCACTTTGCGTCTAACCTCGAACGTTGACCGACCGCTTTTGGGCGTCTGATTTGCAGGTTCCGTGGTCAGTAATGGGTCGTTGTTGCACTTACATGAAACTTAACGATCAACCAGCAGCCGCCCACAACGCGTGATTCTATCGAAACTAAACACATGCTCTCGAGGACTTTCATAGCATCGACCTACCAACCTTCGCCGATAATCCGGTTCGCCTTTTTCAAGATAAACGGTGGCGCCACAAATTGGGCATGTCGCTGAATACCGAACTAACCGCACCACTCGTAAATCGCCATCCCTGAGTAATTCGAACTGTGCAGATTGTTCATAAAAATTTGTGAATAATTCATGGGCTACGATTATCCGATCGTCCAACAATAATATCCAAGGCTTGATGATAGTGACCCAGGCACCATAAGGAATCACAAAAATACTTACCAACAAGGTCAGATCGCGCGTTGTAACGGACCTTGGTTCGGATAAGGATAGCCATCCAGCATAGGCAATTAATACTGCAAGTCCGCCGATTGTCGCCAGCCAGCCCAGTAGGCACCAAACATGCCATTGGCGCAATTTGATTTGTCCATCTCTAAATAACCAACTTGCGATCCAACTCGGTTTAACTTCACCCAATTCAGTCATTTGATAGTTGGCTTTCAGATCAGCTGCATTGCCTATGGCTATCTGGGACTCATCAATGTCTTGTTCATCCTCGATGATCTCTGGTACCCGCTCGGCTTTGATATAAAACGTGGTGAGTTTTCCCGGACCGCCGTTTGTACTTTTTCGTTCCGGTTTCGGGTAATGCTTTAGCCCGCGTTTACGAGCAAACTCTATGATTTGCCCTTCGCGAGTTTCGCAATATTTTTTCAAGAACCCCGGCCAATCGATCCACTTTTTCGGATCTGCACTTCCTATCGAGTGTCCAACGGCAGCGACGATTTCTTCGGCAGTGAACCGTCGCTTCGACTCATCGAAATCCGCTTTCTTTAACGATTCATGAGCTAACGCGCGCAATATGCGGTGACCTTTTTCATCGCTTGTTTCGCTGTCCAGCCAATCGATCAGGCATTGGATTACCTCGCGCATAAACCACCCCAAACCAGGTAACCGGTAGTTGCAGTCTGGTTTGCGCTTTGTCGATTCATAACAATGTCCTCCATAACAATTCAAGGTTTAGGCAATACCAAAATGATTTTTAACTATTTGAATTTAATTGGCGTACCAAAAAAAGCACATTCCACAACGGCAAGCAACGCTGGAAGCCGGAGCGAGAGCAGAGAAAAATCGAAATCATGCAATGGATTCATGTCCATGTTTCGCGTTTCCGCATTCATCCGGTGGTCAAAGTCCAAGAAAAGAACATTACGATCATTAATCAATAGCAGCTCCAATGCAGAGCTATCAAGGCTTCCAGAGGTTTGTGACCCAAAACAGGTCACCTTGCGAACGGGACTTTTCTGCTTTGACCTCCTAGCATACCGACAACAGCCATTAATCAACTATGAGGCGTCTATGTCAACACTGGATGAAGATCTTAGCCGTTTGAATTTCGAATATCTCATGCTAGCCAGGGAATGTGCTCGCAGCAACCCAGCAGAAACAGCATGGCGATTTGGCTTGGACAAAAACCATATAGAAAAACTCGCAGACATGACGCTGGAGCAACTTCGGGATCAAGCTGAAAGTAGCAGAGCGGTTATTCGGCTGTTGCCGATATTTGTTCCAAATGGCGTTTCCATGGGCGCCTACGTGGATTTACTTCAACCCTTGGTTTCGGAACGGAGCGATGAAAACAGTGCCCTTTAAAAAAGCCTCAAATTTCGCCAACCACTGGGTTTTAGCTGAGCAATTGATCCAGCTTGGCGCTCGGCCTCCTATCGTCAGTCAACTATGTCGGTTGTCACGACAACAAAGTATCGACTTGTATAAATCAGTAAACGGATGCCCACCCAAACAAGGCATGCTACCTCATGATCACCAATGGGTCATTCAGTCCGCCGGCCGCAATATTCACGCGTCGATATTTTTAGGCATTCTCGATGATATTCGGCGGCGATTATCTATTCAGCATGCTTCAGCTCAGGTATTAGTTGATGCCTTTAGCCTTTATAAAAACATCGCATCACACATATTCATCGAGCCTAAAGCAATAACACCTGTAGCAAGACAGTTCACGTTAGACATCAATAGGGCGTGGTCTTTAATCAGCATGCTCTTGGCCGGTGATTTGATCTTCACTGTTTGCGCATGTTGCAGAGTACGCTTTCTAAGCGTGATTCACCCGAATGCAACTTTTAGCCAATGCCCAATCTGCGATGTTTGGATCGATCGTTCGGGACGACGACGCTGGGTCTCTGCAAAATCCAAAAAACCAAATTAATTACATCACCCAGCCTGGAGATCATCCATCCGCTACTAAGGAGAAGTCGCATGCATATCACTGTCATTACAGCCACTGATTCCCAAATACCGCAGCCCTTACATGGCAAAAACCTAGCTAGGCTCGCACGCGAGTGCTTTGCTAATCAGCAAATATTGACCATTGATTTTAAGGACGTCAGCACCATTACCCAAGGATTTTTTCAGGAATTATTTTTTCCTTTGATTGCTGAGTTTGGCGCCGATTATTTGAAATCGAAACTTATAGTCATTAACTTGAGTGACGCCAATGAAATTCGGCTGCAATCTGCATTCAAAAGCTTGGACGACTATTTCGACAAACTGACAGCGATCAATCACCAAGGGTGCGACGAAGAGATATACACCATGAATCAAACTTGGTTGATCAAGGCCAGAGAGATCGCCCGGGAAAACCCAGTATTGACGGAATTAGTGCTGGGAATTACGGATGACACCATGCGAACAGCACTCGGTCATTTGTCCTTGGAAGACATTCAGTTCATCGCTCGCTCCAATTGGCTTTGCTTCACTCCACGGTTTTCCAGTCAGTTCCTGATGAACATCAATAAAGAACAGCCGCCGATAGTGGAAGCCATGCTCGGTTTAACCGGCTCGATCTGCTGAGGGGGCGGTCTATGCTGAAAAAGTATCAACAGCAAACACTCGCCATTGAATTGCTCAAACGCCATGCCAGGGTAAAAATCGTGCATCAAGTGACTGGCATTCCCATCAAGCCGTTAAGACAGACTTATCGACAATTGCATGGTCGTTCGCCCAGTCCAGGCTCAATCAAGTTTTCAACACGCGGGTTGACTGGAAGTCGGCGGAAATACAAGGACGTTACGCTGTTTGCGGTGTGCTATCGGGTGGCAGCGAGTAAGTCGGCCGATGATCAAATCCAAGCAGTGATAACCGCCTTTGATGCCTATAAGCATTCCTACCCATTCGGAAACCTTGATTTTTCAGCGGCATGGGTTATCTCTGAAGACCTCAAGGATAAAAAAGTGCAGGTTTCAACATGCCCGCATTGTCGTGCCTGGGTGCTGTTGAACGCAAGAGAAGACCAGGTGGAACGCTGCGGCGTTTGCAACAACTCATTGTAATCAGGTTATCCAGTGAACATTGAATCCGAGCAAAATACAACGGCAAAAGAAAAGGAATTTCTGAAAATTAACGACATGGTTGAAAAATTAGGCGTGACTCGGACTCAGTTTTGGCGAATGAGGAAGGCAGGCGAGGTTCCTCCACCGGTAATTCGAAATCCACAAATGTGGCTTACAAGCCAGATCAAAGAATTTTATGAAAGGAGGGTAAAAAAAGAAGATGTTGGAACACTTTGATGCCTTACAACTGCATTCAAACCTTATTTTTCGTTTGGTGCCGTATCTTTTTCGATCAAGTACGAAATTTTTTTCGGATTTGAGTGAAAAACAAAGTGACCATAAAAGTGACCACGCAATAAAAAAGGGCTTAGACATTTCTGCCTAAGCCCTTGATTTATTTGGCTCCCCCGGACGGGCTCGAACCGCCGACCTAGTGATTAACAGTCACCCGCTCTACCGACTGAGCTACAGGGGATTAATTCGGTATTTTTTTCTCAAAATGGCGCGCCCGGAGAGATTCGAACTCCCGACCGCACGGTTCGTAGCCGTGTACTCTATCCAGCTGAGCTACGGGCGCTTATTTGAGCCGCTTATTATCGATTATTCTAAAATTTTTTACAACTTTTTTTATCTTAGTGGCGGAGAGAGAGGGATTCGAACCCTCGATGCGCTTTTGGCACATACTCCCTTAGCAGGGGAGCGCCTTCGGCCTCTCGGCCATCTCTCCTAAACTTTATCAACCTTCGGCGTTACTCGCTTCAGATTGTTCTTTCTTGATTCTCTCGTAGATTTCTTCCCTATGAACGGATACGTCCTTAGGGGCGTTTACGCCGATACGAACCTGATTACCTTTTACCCCGAGAACTGTAACAGTCACATCGTCACCAATCATCAAGGTCTCTCCCACTCTACGGGTCAAGATAAGCATACTATCTCCCTACATGTTCAATTGTGCTTTGTTACTGCGACATACTCGAATCGACAATTATAATCTCTTTTGAAAAAAAGGGAAGCGTTATTACAACCACCGAATTGCCTCAAATTAAAAGTAACCCAAGACCTCGGTAAAAGAGGGTCGTTGCCTCACATTGAGTGTAACCGAACAATCTCGGATTACACCTATGGGAAAACACGAACGACGCGCCTATTTGCAAGCCATCCAAAAACGCTACCGACAAAGCGATCGAGCGGCGAAACAAACGATCCTGAACGAGTTTTGCGAGGTCTGCGGCTGTGCCCGCAAGTACGCGATTCGGTTACTGAATCAAAAAATAAAGCCCGCCGCTTCGCTAACCAGGCGGCCAGGCCCCAAACGAAAATATCAAGCCGAGGTGTTGCTGGAACCCTTGAAGCGCATCTGGTTCGCCAGCGATCAATTCTGCGGCAAACGGTTGAAGGCGGCGATACCTCTTTGGTTACCGTACTACGAAGATCAATACGACACGCTAGCGGAGACAGTATTCGCTGCCGACTTGC
>NZ_JBYMAP010000268.1:0-5213 GCF_057766305.1 Methylomonas sp. BG-2
AATTGGCCGAACTGGCGACCTTTGGCGGGGAGCGTTTCAAATTCCCGAGACCGATGACGGATCGCCCCGGCCTGGACTTTAGTTTTAGCGGCCTCAAAACCTTCACATTGAATGCGCTCACCGCCACCGAGCAAACCGAGCAAGACAAGGCCGATATCGCCCACGCGTTTCAGCAGGCCGTAGCCGAAACCTTGCAAATCAAATGTCGGCGAGCATTGCAGCAAACCGGTCTAAAAACTCTGGTCGTCGCGGGCGGCGTCAGCGCAAACCACGTGATTCGCGCTCAATTGCAAGCACTAACCACCCAAACCGGCTGCCGGATATTTTTCCCAAGACCGGAGTTTTGTACCGATAACGGCGCCATGATTGCTTACGCGGGCTGCCAACGCCTATTGGCGGGGCAGCACCAAAACCTGGAGATTTTCGCCAGACCGCGCTGGCCTATGGAAGAACTGCTAACGATCTAAAGCCATTGTCCTCAGGATTCCCGACCATCCAGCAAGCGCTGAATATTACCGCGATGCCGCCAAAGCAAGACAGCGGAAATCAATGCGAAAGTGACGATCAAATACGCATCGCCAACGATCAGCCAAACGTAGAACGGCGTCAACACGGCGGCCACCAATGCCGACAACGACGAAATCTTGCCGATTTTATAAACCAACAACCAAGTGCCTGAAACCGCTAATCCCAACAACCACGCCACGCCCAAGGTCACCCCCAGTGAAGTAGCTACCCCTTTTCCGCCCTTGAATCCGAAAAAGACCGGATACAAGTGACCGAGAAACGCCGCGAAGACCACCGCCGACAAGACCAAGGTATCGACGCCGAGCGCCTTGGCGATCAGCACCGGAATCAAGCCTTTCAAGGCGTCGCCGGCCAGGGTAATCGCCGCGGCCTTCTTGCCGCCTATCCGCATCACATTGGTAGCACCGGGATTGCCCGATCCGTTCTCCCTCGGGTCCGCCAAGCCCATCAATTTGCAAACTATAATCGCGCTGGACACCGAACCGGTCAGATAAGCAAAAGGCACCAGCAACCATTCCATCATTCAAACAACCTCGTCTCGATACTTGTGTAGGCCGGCCGGATACTCGATACTGGCCGCTTTGAAGAAAATATCATAACCGGAAAGCAACGATGGACATCATCTTTTTAGGCGGTCTTGAGATCGATACATTGATCGGGATTTACGAATGGGAGCGAAAAATCAAGCAAAAAGTGGTGCTCGATATCGAGATGGGCTTCGACATCCGCCCCGCCGCCGCCAGCGACGACATCGCCCACGCCTTGGACTACAAAACCGTCTCAGACCGCGTGGTCGCCTTCGTCGAAAATAGCGAATTTTTCCTCGTGGAAACCTTGATCGAAGAAATTGCAAAACTGCTGCGCAGCGAATTCCCCATTCCCTGGGTACGCATCACGCTAAACAAAAAAGGCGCGATCAGCCGGGCGCGTGACGTCGGGATCGTAATAGAACGAGGCCAGAGATAAACCATGCCGACCGGATACATCAGCATTGGCAGCAATATCGACAAGGAAGTCCACATCCCGTCCAGCTTAAGGGCACTGCAAGCCCAGTTTGGCGACCTGACGGTCTCCAGCATTTACGAATCTGAACCGGTCGGTTTCAGCGGCGATAGCTTTTACAATCTGGTCGCCAGCTTCGAGTCCGACCTTCCGGCTAAAGCGGTGGCAAAACTACTGCGCCAAATTGAACTGGATCACGGCCGCAGCCGCGACAGCCAAAAGTTCTCGGCCAGAACACTGGATCTGGATTTGATTTTATACGGCAACGAAATCATCAGCGACGGTCGCCTGCGGATTCCGCGAGACGAAATAGAACGCTACGCTTTCGTGCTGGAACCCTTGGCCGAGATCGCCGCAAATGAAACCCACCCGGTTTGCGGACGCCGTTTCGGCGAATTGTGGGACGCTTTCGACAAGACATCGGTCAGCCAAGCCAAACTTGGCCCGGCGCGCTACTGAATTTAGCGATTCAAACCGCGGCCGCCGTCCACGGCCAGAACCTGACCGGTCACATAGCCCGCGCTCAGCAAATACTGAACCGCCTCGGCAATATCCGCCGGATCGCCACGGCGCCCCAATGCAATGCGTCGGAGAATTTCAGCCTGGTCTATTTCGGATTCGGCTTGCTCCGGCCATAAAATCGCACCTGGCGCAACCGCATTAACCCTGACGTCCGGCGCCAACTCCTTGGCCAGACAGCGCGTCATCGCCACCAACCCGGCCTTGGCAATACTGTAGACCGAATAGCCTGGCAGACCCGTTTCGGCATGTATATCGACAATATTGACAATGCAGCCGCGCCGGACTTTCAAACCCGCCGCGAGCGACTGGCACAAAAAATAGGGCGCTTTCAGGTTTGCAGCCATCAACTCGTCCCAATCGCTTTCGGCAACCCGTCCGAACGGCGTCGAAAAAAATGCCGAAGCATTATTCACCAGCGCATCGACACCACCCAAATCGGCGACGAACTTGGTCAGTTTGCCGCGCTGATCCGCCTCCGCCAAATCAGCCTTGACGGTGAGAACCGAACCCGGCCGAACTTCGTTCAACGTCTTAGCAAGCTCCAACGCGGCGGCTTCCGACCGATGATAATGCAGCACGACATTCCAACCGGCTTCGTGCAGGAAACTCGCGCAGGCAGCACCGATACGGCGAGCCGCGCCGGTAATTAAAACGGTTTTCGGCACCGATAAATTACTTATCGACCGTCGACAAACTGGCGATCAGCTTACCGCGAATCAAATAGCAGACAGCCAGCGAACACAGCACCGGCAATTGCGTTAGTAGAAACTCGACCACCGAATGCTTGGGCACCATTCCCGCCAACGGCACCACTATCAACATTTTCGACAACCACCATGTCAGCCAGTAGCCGATCAAGCCGATAATCGGCCAGTTCAACAAAGGGCCGCCGTGATTCTTCGCGGCCAGGTAAAACCAAATTAACGTCAAAATTCCGCACAACTTCGCCAAAAACAGCATATCCCCCTCCACTTGTTATTGTTATGGATTAGCAATTCGTTCGAACCCGCTCCCAATGTAATCAAAAGCAATCCTGGATTCAATGCCGAGCCAATCAACCTTGCTGAACCGAACTTCAATCTTTCAGGCTTCGGACTTATAATCAAGCTAACCGACAATAAGAACATGAGGCGACACCCATGCGCATCCCCGCACTACTCACCAGCCTATTGCTGACCAGCATCACCCTGCCGGCCTGGTCACAATCCACGGAAAGCCATGGCGGGCATGGTGGCGGCGCGGCCGGCGGCGGCGACAACTGCATCAAGGCAAAAATCACCCGTTATCACCCCGAACATTTGGCAACGGTGGCGCCCGGCTCGGAGTTTTCGTTCGCGGTTTCGGGCAGCAACGGCCCGAGTCACATCCATGTCAGCATTCGGCAACAACCGGTCGCCATCCAAGTCGAGGACAAGGACACCTTCTATTGGGTCAAGGGCCATCTTCCCGCCGACCTGAAAAATGCGGCGGTCCGCATTTCGGTCACCGCCAAGGCCAAGTCCAGCAAGTGCGACGCGGAAGGCGGCTGGCTGCTAAAGGTAAGCGAATAGCACCGCTTTCGCGCCGTCGCCGATGGAGGGAATCCGGTCCGCCATCGGCCAACCCAACCCTCAATCCCATTCGAATAATATCCACTGATTGACGTTGGTATTCTTATCCAGATCGTTTTTCTTCACGTCCATTTCACCGTCGCCGTTGGTATCCAGCATGTAGTAAGGCGGTCCGACATCGGGCTGGACCTTAATCATGACCAATTTGCCGTTGCGACGATACTCGTGAATCATATCCCTACCCTTGCGGGTAATCGTAATATCCGGCGCCATTTCCTCGCCCGACTGTATCGGCATCGGCAATTCGGGTGGCTCCGGCACTGGCGCCAATTCTTCCGGCGCGGGTTCCGCCAGGGCAGGCCCCGACGCGAACAAAAAAAGGATCAAGCGAAATAACTGGCGCATTGGAGCCTCTGAAATTTTCGGTGAGCTACCATGATAAACTATTTCGCTACCGCCGCATCGCGAAGCGCTTTGCTCAAGACATCATCGTTAAATTGTGCTCGCGCATTACCTCGGAGCGTAGGCCAGCGCAGACAAAGTAAATCCGATGCCAATGCGTCGGTCTGCTTCGAAATGCAGTGTTGCGATGACCATAAAAATTTTGTGGCGTTGCCTTGCAAAAAAAAAAAGCGAATCTATACTGCCTGCACAGTTGTTTCGCTAGGAATGTTAAAAGCGCACTCTCGGAACCACGACTGAGGTAGGCTGTTGACGGCGGCAACGTAAGTTTGACTTAACCCACGCGATAGCTTTAATTAATAAAAATTCTAGGGGCGAACGAATGTCTTCAAATTACGATAACGATCAGACCACCAGTGCATTGACCGAACTGCAGGATTCCGGCCAGGTAGACGGGGCTTTTTTAACCGCTCTGGATAGAGAGCGCGGCGATACGTTGAGCGTCATTGTCGATCCGACATCCAATCTGGTGGATCAAATTCCATCCGGTTCCGACGTGGTTTGGATTCAAGACGGCGGCGACTTCAGTTTGGACGGCTTGAGCCGCTCAGTGATTCGAGACATCAACGCCCTCATCTTCTCGACGGAGACAAGCGCGACGGTCGATCTATCCAGCCTGTTCAGAGGTTCGGTGATATTCGGGGCCGGCGACGACTCGCTAACCTTCGGAGGCCGCGCGGGCTTAAACATTTTTGGCGGCGACGGCAACGACTCCGTCATTGGCGGCACCGGCAGTGACACCGTCAAGGGCGGTACCGGCGAAGACAGCATCGGCAGCGGGAACGGCAAGGACATTATCGACGCCGGCGACGGCAACGATACCGTCGATAGCGGCACCGGCAACGACAGCATTCTCTGCGGAGCGGGCAACGACAACATCACCGCCGGCACCGGCAACGACACGATCGTCACCGGCACCGGTGACGATACAATCGTCGCCGGCGCCGGTAAAGACCGGATATTCGGCGGTATCGGCGACAATTATCTGGATGGCGGCATCGGCAACGACATCATCATAGGCGGCTCCGGCAACGACACCATCTTGGGCAGCAGCGGCAATGACAACTTTAGCGGCGGCGGCGGCGATAACGTATTGAGCGGCGGCGACGGCAACGACAGTATCACCGGCGGCACCGGCAACGATACGAT